>JAYUEU010000264.1:0-7901 GCA_043739065.1 Synechococcales cyanobacterium
GATCGAGTGTTCTTTGCATTGCTTTAGACTGTGGTTTTCTAAAACTGTCGGTCTTATCAGCATTTTTAAAGGGTGCGAAGGTTCCTGTACATCCCGTCAAAAGAGTTCGTGTGTTCGCACCACCATCAAATGTACGAACATCCCCAAATGGTCAGATTATTTGTACCATTCAGAATACGAAAACAATTACAACCTATGGCATTTATAACTCTGGTGAGAATGGTAATTGGCAATATACAGATGCTTGTGGAAAACTAGGTGTAATTGATTCTAGCCAATTTCGCTAATGATTCTGATCTTGATAGCCATCGATCGTAACCCAAATTACGATCGATGATTTTGTATCTTTTGTAGAATGGCTTTCTTCGACATCACTTATGCTATGGGCTGGGCGCTTCAGGATCTTCCGCTAACGACCAGCAATCACCACTGCGTTTAAATAACCAAGAGTTCCCTTCAGACATATTAATTCGAGTACTTACAAAATAGTCATTGCCTTGTTTGACAATATTCAGCCGATTTCTGGCCCGCTCAGACTCATAACTCACAGTCAACTTAGAATACAATGCACCATTGCTATCAGTATAATAAAAAGAATTATTCCGATACGCTAAATCAAACCCTTGATATTGCTCTTTAGGAACAAAGACAACCTTATCTCGAAAGCCATTCTCATCATTAATTAATTCAACCACCCGAATTTTAGGCATCATAAATTGAGTTCTAATTGATTTATCTTGAGAAAAAGCAGTTAAAAACTCAGTGAAATTCTGCGACGGGCATCTTGCAGAAGCTATTTCGACTTTTGACTTTCGAGTATACTCCGTCCATCGAATCCGATCGTTATAGGTACTAATTTTAATTGCAACATCTTTGACGCGATTCTGAAAATTGAAAATACAATAGCCATCACCACTACAGGCAGACGTTTCAGGTCTCGTCTTACAAATCTCAGCCGTTCCCCCGACATTGGATTTACAATTTACATCGGGCAATGGATCCCAACCATGACTCAATGCAAATTGACGAAAGTCGTTGTAGGCCATTCCTTTGCTCGCCTTCGGTTTGATCAATTGCCAAGGCGATCGGTCCGATCGTGCATCTTCTGGCGGCTCTAAAGCAGTTTTTGACACGATAGATTTAGGTGGCGTCGTGGCGTAAGCAAGTTGAATGTCGATCGTACTGCTGACAAAAAGTCCAACGATCGTAACTGCAATCATTCTTTGAAGATTCATAATATTCTTTGAACTATAGTTCTACTATCTTCTATCACACATAATTCCTAGCTTATTCCAGATTTTCCTGGAATAGTCTGATTATGTTGAGAAAAGAGCGATCGTACTTTTACCCATTATCACTTTGAATTATCAATTTGAATAAATTCCTGCTCATTCAAATTAATCACTCCATTCTTGATAATCTCTTTTTTAAGTTTACTCACATCATGATACCCAACGCCAACAGACCAATTGAGTAATCCTAATTCTATCGCAAACGCCTGATGTCGGGTTGTTTCCGATGGATATTTGTTACGTAAAATCTTCTTAATTTTTGCTAGATCAAGATTTGATTTAAAACAATCTTTTAATTTCTCAGGACGACTAATCTGAGTCGCATCAATGTTTTTCATTTCATCTTCATCATCTTCATTCAAATCTAAAAAGAACTTATTAAAATAATCAGGCCTAGAATCATAAGCATCCACGATCGCCCCCTTCTCAAAAAGCCAATACCTCAAAATACGATCATCATGATTCAACACTGCCAATACAGGCGCATTCACTGATTCTGATAGCAACGTTCCAACTTGAATAATCGAGGACAACGCTTGACGATCGGTCTCCTCGTCATAGACAACCACATAACCTAATTGAGGCGGAGAAACGATGGCAACCCGTCCAGCATCGCGTAAAACAGCTACCACCTGCTGCTGGTCTGATGATTTCACCGAAAAATTAACGTAAAACTTTCCCATATATTCCAGGCATGAATGTGAGCTTGATTATAGACGTAATAGGACTAGAAATCTAAACCGATCGTAGCGATGAATTGTATTTCCAGTTCTAGATAATCATAAATAAAACAATCTATTTTTTAGGGATTAACAGATTGAATTTTTAGTGGCCGTATTTAAGATAAAAAGCATTTTGAAAGCGCTCATCAGGATCATATTTTCGTTTCAGCTTGAAAAAATACTTGGCTTGAGGGTAGGCTCGGTGAAATTGATCAGGTGTTGCATGAAGTCGATAAGGCAGATAGTAGCGGCCTTTCACCTCAAGTGCAGCATTAATTAATTCTTGGGTTAATGACTGCATTTTTATATCATCAGACGGACTACGTTTTTGATGGAAAAGCATCACTAAACCAAACATTTCTCCATCCGCATAGCGTAGAAAACTATCTCGATCTGGATAGACATTACGGATAGTAATATTTAATAAATCAACCTTATGTTTTGGGAAGATTTGACGACACTGCGTCAGAAATGTCTCTAGTGATTCGGCTGGAATAAAGTACTCATGTAAAATCTCAGTCTCTGCTGGATTATTGTTTTGAAATAATTTAGCCGATCGATTGAGAATTTCATTTCGGGAAACATTATTCCCAGTCTCTCCGCCATTCATTTTTTCCAATTGCCAACGCAGATTTTTTCCATAATCATTTCCAATACTTCCACGGAAAATAGTGCGCGAAATTCCTGCATTAGAGGTGATTTTGAGCGGTAATTGCCGATCGCTAGAAACAGTATGATAAGTCGTCAAAATGGCTTCTTTTAGAAAATTATCTGGAGCAACGGATAGTCTTCCATAGGCCATACCTGTGTTTGCTGAAACTTGCTTTTTATACTGTTGAATATAGTTCTTACTGGGAATTATCGATCGTTCTGCTGTATAAAGTGCATTAGGAACAACCCGTAAATCTACATCTAAAATGATTCCCAAAAGTCCATATCCACCTAAAACAAGGGAAAATAATTCTGTGTTCTCTTGCCGAGAACATTGAACAACAGACCCATCTGCCAACATCAATCGAAAACGCTCAACGGTACTAGCAAACGGAGCATGATCGTGCTGCCACCCATGGGCATTTGCACTCATTGTCCCTCCAACAGAAAAGTCATTATTAGATTGCATTACTGAAACCGAATATCCCTTTTCATTCAAATAGGGAACTACGGCTGACCAAGTAGCGCCCGATTGAACGGTTAGAATTTCAGTTTTAGCGTTAAATGACATTTGCTTGAATTGGCTCATATCCAATGAGAGACCATTAGAGTATGTAGTCTGTCCTCCCATTGTGTGACGTGATCCCGCGATCGTCACTTTTTTACCTTGAATTTTGGCATTCTTTAAAGCATTCTGCAATTGAGTTTTTGCAGTCAGAGAATCATCTGAAATCTGCACAATATTCATAGGTGTTGAATTCAAACGACTAGCATCATCCACCATTCCGGCCAGTGAAGTCCCGATTTCAGACCGATCGTTTAGAGCCGTGAGAGTAAGATGAACTACAGGCCGAGCGCTAATCACTACCGCAATTGAGAGTATTACGCAAAAACACAAAAATAGAGTCCTAGTTCGATGATGGCTTAGTCTTTCATATGATTTACGACGCATGAGAATATATCAATAGTTTCTCTATTGTCTCGAAGATTAGTCATCCCAATACATCTATAGTGCCACTGTATCAAGTATCAATTACATCAGAACTATGCCACACCCCCATATTGTTTCGCTCTTGCCAAAACACTCATCCCAAAAACCTCAAGCTCCCACCGCACCAAACTTCCGGAACTGGCTCAATTTTTCATAACCCAATTCAAAGCCTCACCGCTTCACCGCCATCAACTGCGATCGTCTTTCAACATAATCCAATAACCCCTTACACCTGCCAGACTATTACCTATTTTTTGTCATTAAAGACTAACTAGGCTATGAGAGTCGATCGTAAACTCTAGGCGACTCCACCAATCCACATCGATGATAAGGGGAATAACTATGGCTCGACATCAACCAGTCACTTAAAATTTAGTAAATAATACTCACACTTCCCCTACAATCGAATTCGGTAACTAAAAGATCCGTAAAATATCAGAGAAGTACGCATGGTAGACCTAACTCGTATTCCCGCCCAGCCAAAACCCGGCTTACTCAACGTGCTGATCGAAATCGCAGCCGGAAGTAAAAACAAGTATGAATTTGACAAAGACCTCGGCGCACTAGCCCTCGATCGTGTCCTGTCATCCAGCGTCATGTATCCCTACGACTATGGCTTTATCCCCAACACCCTGGCAGACGATGGCGACCCGCTTGATGGCATGGTGATTATGGATGAACCGACGTTTCCTGGTTGTGTAATCGCAGCGCGCCCCATTGGCATGATGGAAATGATTGACGGCGGCGATCGGGATGAAAAAATCCTCTGCGTCCCCGACAAAGATCCTCGCTATGCCCATGTCAAATCCCTCAAAGACATTCCCCAGCATCGTCTTGACGAAATTTCTGAATTCTTTAAGACCTACAAGAATCTAGAGAAAAAAGCCGTTGAAATCTTGGGGTGGAAAGATGTTGATGCAGTGTTGCCTCTAGTCGAGAAATGCATTAAAGCTGCTCAATAGGTCAAAAATTAGACCAATTCTATGGCCTGACTTGATTCAGATCACAGACTATCTAATTTAAAAGCAGCATAGTAGCTAAAGCGATCGTGCTGCTTTTTAGTGCATAGTCACATTCTCAAACCGCTAGCGTTAGAATTGAGAACAATCCTGATTTGAGTAATTGACTCAGTATAGATTTCTACTACTAGATCGCTAGAAATGGAAAAATAAGCGCCCGATCGTGGATTTTTCCCTAAAAATGAGAGTGTGCCAATTCACCTGGGCACGCTATGAGATAGGTTCACTATTGCTGCATTAAGCAGATTAAGAGTCGGTAAATGGTTCACTCAACAGAGTTTGCGGTTCAATTTTGGGGCGTTCGTGGAAGCGTCGCTACTCCAGGGCCATCCACGGTTCGATATGGGGGAAATACGTCCTGTGTCGAAATGCGGGTGGCGGGGAAACGTCTCATTTTTGATGGCGGGACAGGGCTGCGGATTTTGGGTCAACAGCTTTTAAAAGAAACCCCGATCGAGGGCCATTTATTTTTTAGCCATTCGCACTGGGACCATATCCAAGGCTTTCCATTTTTTCGACCCGCCTTTGTGTCCGCTAATCAATTTCATATTTACGGCGGAGTGGCACCCAATGGAGCCACCATGCAGCAGCGTCTAAACGACCAAATGCTCCACCCAAACTTTCCCGTCCCTATGCAAGTCATGCAGGGGGATCTCCAGTTCCACGACGTATTTCCCAGCCAAGTGATTGACCTAGGCAATGGGGTAACGGTGGAAATGGGTTCGCTCAATCATCCCAATACGGCTCTCGGCTATCGTGTGAGCTACAATGGTCGCAGCGCAGTTTATGCTACAGATACTGAACACTATGCTGATCATTTAGATGAAAATCTTCTGTATCTGTGCCGGGATGCAGATGTCTTGATTTATGACGCGTGTTACACCGATGAGGAATATCACGATGAGATGTTCTCTAAACGCGGCTGGGGACATTCCACCTGGCAAGAGGCATTACGTTTAGCTGAAGTGGCAAAAGTGAAGCATCCGATTATGTTCCACCATGATCCAGACCATGGGGATGAGTTTCTCGAAGCTGTGGAGATGGACGTTAAGGCGGCTTATCCGGGGGCTTGTTTGGCGCGGGAAGGGATGGTCATTAATCTCGTGGGCCAAGAAGATGCGGAAATTGTCTATCATCCGCCTTCAAAGCTAGAACCAGATACGGAAATGGAGGCACAAGCTGTTCCTGCTATGGCGACAAACTAGGGTCGATCGGTTTTAATTTCATAAATTTCAACATCACAGCATAAAACCCCTCAACTCCGAATTATGAAGTTGAGCGATTTTAGTTTTTTAAATGTTCTGAATAGTTTTTTAATCTTCGTGGTGTGCAAAACGGTTGTAAAGAAAGTCTAGGGCTTCATTTCGCAATTGGATATACCGTGGATCTTCCATGACGGCAGCCCGATCGCGAGGTCGATCGAAGGGGATTTCTAGAATTTCGCCAATTTTTGCCGATGGTCCATTACTCATCATCACGAGCCGATCGGACAGGAAAAGCGCTTCATCAATGTCGTGGGTAATCATCATCACGGTAATGCGATGTTCTTCCCAAATGTCGAGTAATTCTTCTTGGAGTTCTTCTTTGGTGATGGCATCCAATGCGCCAAAGGGTTCATCAAGAATTAAGATTTCGGGTCGAATGGACAACGCACGGGCGATCGAGACTCTTTGTTTCATCCCACCAGAGATTTGACCGGGCTTTTTATCGATCGCCTCATCTAGGCCTACCATGTGGAGATTTGCCCGCACAATTTCATCTTTTTCTGCTTTGCTTTTTTCAGGAAAAACAGCACTAACAGCTAAATGAACATTTTCATAAACCGTTTTCCAAGGCAAAAGACAATAATTTTGAAAGACGACCATCCGATCGGGACCAGGCGTGGTGATCGCTTTGCCGTTCAATAAAACTTGGCCGCTAGTTGGCGTATTGAAGCCAGAAACCATATCTAGCAATGTGGATTTGCCGCATCCTGAATGACCGATGACGCAGACAAATTCGCCTTCTTTTACGCTTAGGTCGATGCCATCAAGAACAGTGTAGTCACCTGTTTTCGTGGGATAGACTTTGCTAACTTGATCGATCAATAAAAAGGGCTGATCGGTCGTTTTCTCTGTTGGTACGATCGGGCTAGTCAAAGTTTGCATGAATGGGGTAGGAATGAAGAATGGTGAATTGATAAGTGTGAATTGACAAGGTAAATCTAAGCGGCGGTTTTTAGGCGGCTGGAGATCCGTTTTAGAACGGGTTCGTCAAGTGGAATTTCTGTAATGGAAATTTCCCCGCGAATGGTCAAGCTATTCAGATAACTGATGGGATCGTCGGGATTGAAGACAACGCCATCGAACAGCTTGATTACGTGCCGATCGTCCACACCGTCCTGTAATCCGAGTTCCCGAGCGGCTTTTCCGTAGGTATCGCGGTAGTAGACTCGTTCTATGACTTCAACCCAGTTTGATGGGAAGGGGGTGATGCCCCAGCGTGCCATTTGGGCGAGGAGCCAGACGGCTTCCGATCGGCGGGCACAGGTAGATTGTTCGACGTAATATTGATTGAATCGCACTAGTAGTTCCGGGGCTTGATCCTGGTTGCGTTGGAACGGTTCAATGAAGCCGGGACGGAGTTGGGCGGCAGGGATATCTAGATATTCTGGTTTGGCAAGCATTTGAACGATTTCTTCGCGGTTACGACGATCGTCACAGTATTCACAGGCTTCAATTAAAGCTTTGACTAGGGCGACGTGGGTCTTTGGATTTTCCTCCGCCCACTTCTCGCGAACTCCTAAGACTTTATTTTGATGGCCGTCCCAAATTTCTAAATCAGTGGCGACGACAAATCCTGTGTTGTCTTTTACGGCGGCGCTATTCCAGGGTTCAGAGGCGAGATATCCATCAATGAATCCTTTGGAAAGCTGGTTTTTCATTTCTGCCGAGGACATCAGCGAGAGCGACAGATCTTGATCAGGATCGATACCACCGGAGGCCAGCCAATATCGCGTTAGTAAGCTGCCCATGGAGACTTTATCGACTAGACCAAAACTGTGGGGCAAATCAGGGGTTGCTGCGATCGCTTTTTTAAGTCCTTTTAAGTCCCGAACCCCGTCGTCGTAGAGCTTTTTACTTAAGGTGATAGCGTTACCGTTGCGGGCGAGAACCATGGCGGTGACGATCGGCGTGGGGCGTTTACGATCGGCTCCAATGGTCATGGCAAGAGGCATTCCAGCCAA
>JAYUEU010000265.1:0-6908 GCA_043739065.1 Synechococcales cyanobacterium
GCAAGCAGCCAAATTTGACTAATATCGCGGGATAGAGCAGTCTGGTAGCTCGTCGGGCTCATAACCCGAAGGTCCTTGGTTCAAATCCATGTCCCGCTACTCAATAAAAAGCTATTCTTGTCTGAATAGCTTAAAGGTCGAAAAAACATCGCGGGATAGAGCAGTCTGGTAGCTCGTCGGGCTCATAACCCGAAGGTCCTTGGTTCAAATCCATGTCCCGCTATTAAAAATAAGTCCCTTTGATTCTATATCGTCTCGAAGGGACTTATTTTTTGTCTCTTTGATCGAGATTCCAACTTTATCAAACTCTTGTAGATGCACTATCCTAAGGGCACGACTAGTTTGGTTGCGCAGGTTTTACGGGGAGTTATGAGGTTATGGCAGTACCGTTGGGCGAGGATCGATCGCAGCAGAACGCTTCGCATAAATCTTCAAAGTGGTTAGTGAATAAGACTCAAGCCATTGCACTGGGAGCTTTGGGACTTTCTGGTGCAATTTGGGCCTTAGATGGAGTAACAGATGTATTAGGCGATTGGATGCCTGCGATTGTGCTGGGGAGCGGGCTGGCTTGGCTAGGGTTGCAAGCGGCTAATCTTCCCACGGGCAGGATAATTAGCCGAAAACCTGTGACGATCGCAGGGGTTAAGTCGGCAATTATTGAAGCTGAAACGGTTGTCAATCAAGTTGCGCTCCAATTGCAAGAACTTGCTGTTGATGAACCCGATCGGCAAGAATCTAATTACCAGGCTGAAGCGTTGCGATCGCAGTTGCATGAAATTTTGGCGGCGCTGAAACGAGATCATTTAAAGTTTGCGATTTTGGGTAGCAAAGGGGTCGGAAAAACTACGCTGCATGAATGGCTCGGTATCCATTGGCTTCAGGACGATCGGCTCAAGGATTTGTCCCATAAAGTTCAAATTACTGATACACGATCGATTTTGACAACCGCCGATGATACGGATACGTTGACGATCGGGAAATCAGCGGACTTGGTTATTTTTGTTGTTATGGGTGATTTGCTGGATTCTGAATTTAAAATTCTTCAGCAATTGAATGCGGCTTACCGTCGATCGGTGATTGTATTGAATAAAAAGGATCAATATTTGCCTAAAGAACAGATTGAACTGCTTGCTAAAATTCGCGATCGGGTTTCGGGAATGATTGGGGCTGACGATGTAATTGCGATCGCTTCTCAACCCCGTCCCATCAAAGTACGGCAATACCAAAACGATGGTAGTACTAAGGAATGGCTGGAAGAACCCGAACCTCAAGTAGATGAACTTACCCAGCGGTTGCAAACTATTCTTTTGAATGATGCCCAGAAATTGATTATTGCTAGTTCGCTCGGGGATGCGGAGGCGCTGAAAGTCAAGGCTAAGGCACAACTGAATGAAAAACGCAGGACTCGTGCATTGCCCATGATTGAACGATCGCAGTGGGTTGTGGCGGGGACAGCTTTTGCGACTCCATTTCCGGCGATCGACTTGTTGGCAACAGCGGCAATTAATGGTCAAATGGTGGCGGATTTGAGTAATCTGTATCAACAAAAGTTTTCACTAGAACAAGCCAAGACAATTGCTAAAACATTATCTGAATTGATGATAAAACTGGGCATTGTCGAAGTCTCAACCCAAGCGATCGGGGCTTTGCTTAAAACAAATGCATTAACCTATGTGGCGGGTGGAGCAGTGCAAGGGGTGAGTGGTGCATATCTAACGCGAATTGCAGGATTGGCGCTCATTGAATATTGGGAAAGTGACGATCGATTACCAAGCAATACGGCCCCGGCCATTCAACGCGATCGGCTCCAAACCATTCTTAAGTCAGTGTTCCAACAAAATCGACGATCGACATTTTTGCAAGGGTTCGTGACTCAAGCGTTCGATCGGATGACCAGTCGAGCATCCTCACAAAATCTAGATGCGCAGAATTTAGAGTTACAAAATCTAGAGACAATAGCTCTTCCTGAAGCAAAAACACAAGACTTGCAAGTACGGGCAAAACTTTCGACCTTGGAATCTCAACCCACCCAACCGGAATTAGAGTCAGCAGAGTTGGATTTAATTGAAAACTTTGAGACCTTGCCACGCTAGCGACTAAAATAGGCCGGAGAGTAGTACTTGTGTATTTTGGGTCATGAGATGGGGAATTTACCGACTTTTCAACTCCATCAACAAGATGCCGTGGATTGGCTACGATCGTTGCCTGATGCCTCGGTTGATTTAATTGTGACGGATCCGCCCTATGAATCTTTGGAAAAACATCGTCGAATTGGCACCACGACGCGGCTGAAGAATAGTAAAGCATCAAGTAATGCCTGGTTTCAGATTTTCCCCAACGATCGCTTTGAGGATCTATTCATTGAATGCTATCGAGTTTTGAAAAATCATCGACATTTTTATTTGTTTTGTGACGCGGAAACGATGTTTGTGGTGAAACCGATCGCGGAGTTAGCAGGGTTTCGATTTTGGAAACCGATTATATGGGATAAACAAAAAATTGGGATGGGCTACCATTACCGATCGCGTTATGAAATGATTCTATTTTTTGAGAAAGGGAAGCGAAAACTAAATGATCTATCTATTGCTGATGTGATTCAATATCCCCGGATTTTTCGAGGATATCCAACGGAGAAGCCTGTTCCTGTATCAGAAATTTTAGTCCGGCAAAGTACTCAACCACGAGAATGTATTATTGATCCATTTATGGGATCAGGAAGTATTGGACTCGCTGCACTTCAGCAAAATAGAGATTTTTTAGGGAACGATATTTGTCGTGAAGCCGTCGAAATTTCTCAGACCCGAATGAATGACTTTTTGAATCCTGAGATTACGATTCTGAACTTAATCTAAATTGATCTAAATCTGGACAGAACTATGGCTATGACTGGATATGAATATGCTAATTTAATTGCGGATTACTTATACTCGAATTTTAGCGATCGGGGAATTCAAATTTACCGAGAAGTGAGTATTGGTAAATCTATTATTGGCAAAAACCGTCGTGTTGATATGCTTTTAATTTCAGACCAAACTCCCAAAGCATTTGCCATTGAATGTAAGTTTCAAGACAGTTCTGGAACGGCTGATGAAAAGATTCCCTATGCGATGCAAAATATGAAAGCATTGCCGATGGGCGGCTGTATTGTTTATGCGGGCATCGGCTTTTCGGTTGGAGTATTACATATGTTGCAAGCATCGGAAATTGCGGCCTATTGTTTACCGGATACATTTGATGCGAGCCGATCGACCAAAGATACTAAAGAATTGGATCATCTTTTAGCGATGCACTTTCACTGGTGGGATATTTTGATTGCAGGCAAGAAGCCCTGGACCGCGCGGCCCATATACCGCACACTTCTCGAAGCCTCGCAAACGGAACTTCTCGGGTTTCTTCCTAATGAATAGAATACTAAATGAAAGAACATTTTCTATCATCTTGGAAACTGAAAACTTAGCGACTTCTGATATAAAAGGATTACAGAAATCTATTGTATCCCTTGCAGTCCAATCGCTTGAACAAGCAAACGAAGTACTCTTAATTGATAGCGGAAATATATCCAAAGAACTTCTTAATCAATTACAAATAAGTTATCCATGGCTCACGATTAAAATGGCTCCACCAGAAACGGAATACTACGAGTCTAAAATGCTTGGCCTTAAATGGACAACGGGAGAAATTATTGTCTATTACGATTCAGATTGTATTTACGAATGCAATTGGTTGGCGACACTTATCGGCAGCTTCGACAATCCAGATATTCAAGTTGTTGCTGGCGAGACTACGACTAATGGTGTTGGAGTATATGAAACAGCGATGGCATTATGTTATATTTTTCCGCAATATTCGGGCCGATCGGATCTTTTCCCTGTTAATCAGTACTTTTTAAATAATGTCGCGTTCAGACGATCGGTACTTGAAACAATCCCAATTCCGACTAAGTTGCCGTTATATCGTGGTAATTGTGTTATTCATGCCCAAACATTACTCGCTGCTGGATATACCATTTGGCGACAACCTAAGGCCCGATCGCTTCATGCACCCCCTAATGGATTTGAGCATTATTTCAAACGTTTTTTGTTGATTGGGCATGATTTATATTGGCAAAAACGATTGTTAGGATCCCTCTTAGCCAAGTTTGATCCGGGAGGAGCAGGAAAAGAATTAATAGGTGATGGTGGATTTTCGGATGATCCAAGCATTACCCAACATCGATCGAACCTAGCTATCGGTCTCGATCGGATAACTAAAATGATTCAACGCGATCGTCGTCATGTATTCTATTTACCATTCTGTTTGCCGATTGTCATGATCTCCGTATTCTTGATCGCAATTGGGTATCAAATTACCTGCCGATATCCGCATCAATTGCACGATCGATTGACGTGATCGATTGACCTGATAATCCCCTACAATAGATCCCGCCCTGCCGCTAATGATTTGCCATGACTTCTCCAACCCCAAAACTCCTCCTTGTGGATGGACATTCCTTGGCCTTTCGCTCCTATTACGCGTTTTCTAAAGGTCGTGACGGCGGTTTGCGTAATTCTGAGGGCGTTCCGACTAGTGTGGCATTTGGGTTCCTTAAGGCATTGCTAGAAACAATAGAAACTGAAACGCCGGATTATGTTGCGATCGCATTTGATCTCGGGGGGCCAACGTTTCGCCATATAGAAGACCCGACGTACAAAGCAAATCGTAGCGAAGCTCCTGAAGACTTTCGCCCAGATCTCGATAATCTAGTATTGCTGCTGAGAAGTATGCGATTCAAAATTGTTGTTTCTCCAGGATATGAAGCGGATGATGTGATTGGAACAATGGCGACTAAAGCGGCAAGTCAAGGCTGGACCGTAAGGATTTTGAGTGGCGATCGGGATTTATTTCAATTGGTTGATGACAACGAACATACAAAGATTTTGTATATGAGCAGTGCTTTTGGAAAAGCTGCACCGCCGCCTCGTGAGTTTGGAATTGCGGAAATAAAAGAAAAAATGGGCGTATTTCCGTCGCAAGTTGTAGATTTCAAAGCCTTGTGTGGGGATAGTTCTGACAATATTACGGGTGTGAAAGGGATTGGTGAAAAAACGGCTACGACATTGATTAATACCTATGGAACACTTGATAAAGTCTATGAATCCATTGAAGAACTAAAAGGTGCTGTTAAACGCAAACTCGAAGAAGGCAAAGATTCTGCGTATCATTCTCAGCGGATGGCCCAAATTGCCCTTTCCACGCCCTTAGATCATGAGCCAGAAGCCTGTAAATTAGCACCCTTTGATCCTGAAGAAGTTCAGACTTGGATTGATAAATTAGAATTTAAAACCTTCAGTGCCAAAATTGAAAAACTCCGTCGGCGTGCTGTTGGAGAAGATGCTGAAACACCCGAGGAATTAGCGAAGAAATCACAAAAACGATCGCCCTATGTCGATCCAGAAACTTGGTTTTTTAGTGCGGAAGATACTGAAAAATCATCACTAGAGCAATCACAACTCAAACCAGCAACAATATCTCCTGAGATTATTGACACGATCGATAAACTTAATGCACTAGTAGAAGGTTTGAAACACTGCACCAATCCAGAAATTCCTGTGGCTTGGGACACTGAAACTACATCTTTGGAACCGCGGGATGCAAAGCTAGTGGGGTTAGGATGCTGTTGGGTCGGGGAGTTTGATGGCATGGCTTATATTCCGATCGGACACATTACAGGGCAAAATCTCCCATTAGAAACGGTCCTCAATGCACTTCGTCCAATTCTAGAAAGTGATGCTTATCCGAAAGCGCTGCAAAATTCAAAGTTCGATCGATTAGTGTTGAAATTCCAAGGGATTAATCTTGGGGGTGTTGTATTCGATACGATGCTAGCGAGTTATGTCATTCAACCTGAAGCAAAACATAATCTAACCGATCTCAGTTTGCGTTATCTCGGATTGACGGCCCAAAGTTTTTCGAGTTTGGTCCCTAAAGGGAAAACGATCGCTGACCTGCCGATTGCAGACGTTGCAATTTACTGCGGTACTGATGTTTATACTACATTTTTACTCGTCAGTCATCTCCAAGAAAGTCTTAATCAAACACCTCATTTACTAAAATTGTTCAAAACAGTTGAGATGCCACTAGAGCCAGTTTTAGCGGATATGGAAACGGTAGGGATCTGCATTGATAGTGATTACCTAAATGACTTTTCAAAAGAATTGGAACAGGATCTTCAACGTATTGAGTCCGCCGCTTACAGTGCTGCCGGAGGCGAATTTAATCTCGGATCGCCAAAGCAGTTAAGTGAGTTGTTATTTGAAAAATTAGGACTGGACATTAAGAAATCACGCAGAATTAGAACCGGATTCTCAACGGATGCGGCAACACTAGAAAAGCTGCAAGGCGATCACCCTATCATAGACTCTATTATTGAATACCGAACCTTATCGAAACTCAAATCTACCTACGTTGATGCCTTGCCGAACTTGGTTCGATCGGACACTCACCGAGTCCACACGGATTACAATCAAGCCGTCACTGCCACAGGCCGACTTTCTTCATCGGAACCCAACCTCCAAAACATTCCCATTCGCACCGCGTTCAGCCGCCAAATTCGCAAAGCATTTATTCCCCGAGCCGGATGGTTGCTGGTTGGTGCGGACTATTCTCAAATTGAATTGCGAATTTTAGCACACCTCAGCCAAGAGCCTATCTTACTCGAAGCCTACCGAAATAATGAAGACGTTCATACTCTAACTGCCAGATTACTGTTGGATAAAGATGATATTTCATCAGAAGAACGCCGCCTCGCAAAAATCATCAACTTTGGTGTGATCTACGGTATGGGTGCACAAAAATTTGCCCAAGAAACCAATATGAAAGTAGCTGAAGCAAAGCAATTTATCGAACGATTTAACCAACGATATTCTAAG
>JAYUEU010000266.1:0-4832 GCA_043739065.1 Synechococcales cyanobacterium
GACTTTTGCTAGCCAATTTGACATTCGCTTCTTTCGCTACAGTTTCAATGAGCTTAGGATTGACGGTGAGTTCAGCAAAAATGGTTGGAACGTTTGAGCGTTTAATCTCATCGACTAATGCCTTGACCCGAGAGGCCGTTGGTTTCTCTTCGGTGCTAATGCCCTGTAAGGCACCTTCGATCGGCAACCCATACGCTGCTCCATAATAAGAGAGTGCATCGTGGGTAGTGACGAGTTTTTTGGATGTAGCGGGAATAGTGGCGATCGAAGTCCTAATCCAAGTGTCTACTTTGGCGAGCCGATCGCGCAGAGTCGTTGCATTTTTGGTGTAGAGCGCAGAGTTCTGTGGGGCAAGTTTTGTCAATTTTTCTTGAATCACTTGAACGATCGCAATCCCATTTTTTGCATTGTGCCAAACGTGCGGATCGACTTCTTTTTCAGCTGCTGTATCTGATTTCGCCTCGCCCGGAGCATGTTCATGGTCGCTCATTAACGGGTTGGGAACCGCGATTTCATGGACGGCAACTTTAGTGTTTAGATTGCCTGATGCTTTGACAAGCTTGATCACTTGCGGCTCAAATTCATAGCCACCATAAAGGACCAGAGCGCTGGTATCAATAGCTTTACGATCATCCGTTGTCGGTTGATAGGTATGAGGATCTTGACCAGCGGGCATGAGACACTTGAGGGTAATGGTTTCTTGAGCAACTTGCTGAGTTAGATCGCACAGAACACTGTAGCTCGCAATCACAAGGGGTTTATTAGCCGCTGATTTTGAGGTCTCCGCATTGCCCGCCTTTTCTGTATTGATCGAATTTTTGGGAGTCGCGCCACATCCTGCTAACCCTAATACTAATAAACCTAAGCTCAAATATCTGAAATTCATAAAACTTTCTGCCAATAATTAATTGTGCGGAATTAACGTCAAGTTAGTGCGATAATTGTCGCTGAATTCGATTAAAATGATAATCGTTATCATATAATTTCTCATGCTAGAAGTTCAAGAAGTTTCTGTCAACTATGGATCTGGTCAGGGATTGGACCCGGTTAGCTTCAAGATTTTGCCAGGAGAAATGGTGGGGGTCATGGGGCCGAATGGAGCGGGAAAAAGCACCATGATGAAGGCGTTGCTTGGCTTGGTGCCCGTCAGTGGTGGTCAGGTTCGGTATTGCACTTGCCCACTCCATCAACAGCTTGAAAAAGTTGCTTATGTGCCGCAACGATCGCAAATTGACTGGGATTATCCGGCGACGGTGCAGACGGTGGTTTCGTTGGCAGCAACGCGTCAGTTGGGTTGGTTTCGTCGATCGAGCGTGGCAACGAATACAGCGATTCGGCAGGCAATGGAGCGGGTCAATATTTGGGATTTGCGCGATCGGCGAATTGGGAATCTGTCGGGTGGTCAACAGCAGCGGGTTTTTCTGGCGCGAGCGTTGGCTCAGAATGCGGAGATTTTGCTATTTGATGAACCTTTTACGGGCGTTGATGCGACGACGGAAGATATTTTATTTCGGGTGTTTGCCGAGTTGCGTAATGAAGGCAAAATTTTGATTATTAGTAGTCATGAATGGGGCAGTCATTTGGCCGAAGGATTGACGAGTCTCGATCGGTTGCTGTTGCTGAATCGTGAATTGATTGCATCCGGAACGCCCCGTGAGGTGATGACCCGCGAAAATCTTCGGCTTGCCTATGGTCGAGTGTGGACCCATGCGTTTCATGGCGATGGATCGAATGATGATTTGTTTTGTTAGGGATTTGGAGAGATTGAAGGATGTGGTCAATGAATCTGTGGTCGATGTTAATAGAACCATTGCAATCTGAATTTATTCGTAATGCGATCGGGGTGAGTATGATGATTGGCGTTTTATGTCCTATTGTGGGCAGTTACTTGATTGTGCAACGGATGGCGTTGATGGGCGATGTGATGGCGCATTGTGTGTTGCCGGGATTGTCGATCGCTGCATTTTTTGGGGTAGATCGATCCATTGGAGCATTTGTTTCTTCAATGTTGGGATCGTTTTTTGTTACTTGGGTTCGATCGCAATCTCGCGTTAAAGTTGATTCAGCAATGGCATTAACGTTTTCAACCTTCTTTGCAATCGGCGTTACGTTGATCACATTGTTAAAAAACAAATTAGATCTCGATCGTTTTTTGTTTGGCGATATTCTGACTGTTACATTGAATGATATTTATGCCACTGCTACGATCGCAATTGTTATTTTAGGCGGAATTTATCTATTTTATAAAGAGCTTTTGTATTATACCTTTGATCCGACAGGTGCCCAAGCTATGGGCCTTCCGGTTAAATGGCTACATTTAGTGATGATGGCGGGGATTACGTTGACCATTATTACGAGTATGCAAGTTGTGGGGGTATTGTTGGTGATTGCATTATTAATTGGTCCTGCATTGACGGCCTATTTACTGACACAAGAATTGCATCATATGATGTCCTTAGGCAGTGGAATTGGGATTGTGTCGAGTGTGGTGGGCATTTATCTTAGTTATTATTTGAATTTACCCTCTGGACCTGCGATCGTTTTGGTGTCATCAAGTCTATTTATGTTGACGTTTTTGTTTACGACTCGATCGATTTTTTTCAAAGGAACAAAGCATTCCCACTAGTAGAATTCCCAAACTCCAATAATCCAGCCTAATCCTAATCCTAACCAAGCTGAAAAAGTCAACCAAAAGCAGGTTGCTAATTCACCAACACGAGCTGATTTTAGATCAATTCGGGCCAGAGCTTCACAGGATAAAATCATAAAGAAAGGCATAAACCATTTGAGCCAGTTGAGCAAAATAGAAATAAATCCGGCTAAAAAAAGCAAACCTATTATCCCTAATATGTCCGATTTAAAGCGCCTCTGCATGAGTTTGCCTAATCCAGTTAATGGATGCATAAAAAGGAGTGCAGCTATAAAGGCAGTCAAAGCACCTAGGGTTAGGGCAAGTCGAGGACTATTCATGTCCGCTAAAAAACGACCAAATACGGTGTATCCGGCCAATAGTAGAAGTAGTGAACCCCAAGGAATCTCGCGATGGATTTTCATGATAGTCAGTTTGATAATGCTTCTATAGTTTATAACCTTGCTAGACTGAAGACGAAAAGAATAATAAAAAATTCTTTTCGTCTTCAGCAATTTGTTGTAATTAACAATCGTTAGTATAAATTTTGGATTAACTTACATCCATGCCTAACTCTAGTTGACCACCCGATCGATCGACAGCAGCACTCATAAAACCATAGAACAACGGATGGGAACTGCTGGGACGAGATTGAAACTCAGGATGAAATTGACTCGCAATGAAGAATGGATGACTTGGAAGTTCAATGATCTCCACGAGCCGATCGTTTGGAGATGTCCCACTGATTTGGTAACCACTTTCCAGAAATTGTGGACGATACTGATTATTAAATTCATAACGATGGCGGTGACGTTCGTAGATCACTTCTTTTCCATAGAGATCCATGGTTTTAGTGCCACTGGTCAATTTGCATGGATAAACGCCCAAACGCATGGTTCCCCCCAAATCAACCACGTCTTCTTGTTCAGGCAATAGATTGATCACTGCATTCAATGCATCTTCTTTGAATTCTGCACTATGAGCATCTTCCAAGTTGGCTACATTACGCGCCCATTCAATCACCGCACATTGCATTCCTAAACAAAGCCCTAAAACGGGAACATTGTTTTCACGAGCATAGCGAATTGCTTCAACTTTGCCATCCACACCACGGATTCCAAATCCACCCGGAACCAGGATTCCATGAAGTCCTTTGAGATACTTATCCGCACCGTCTACTTCAATGTCTTCAGAATTGATCCAATGTAATTTCAGTCCACTACCTGTCGCGATCGCCGCATGACGCAGTGCTTCAACTACCGACAAATAGGCATCACCCAATTGCACATACTTACCAACTAATCCAATTTGCAATTCAGCACCGGGACTATACATCCGATCGACTAAGGTTTGCCAAGCTTGTAAATTAGGTTCGCGCTGTTCTAAATTCAGATGATTGATAGCTTGAATAGCTAACCCTTCTTGTTCCATAATCAACGGCACTTCATAAATGCTGCAGACATCGGGACAAGTAATTACACATTCAAGATTGACATCACAGAACTCCGCCAGCTTTGCCTTTAAGCCTTTTTCTAATTCCCGATCGCAGCGACACACCAAAATATCGGGTTGAATTCCGATCGATCTCAATTCTTTTACAGAGTGCTGAGTCGGTTTAGTTTTCAATTCACCAGATGCAGGAATAAAAGGAACTAACGTAACGTGGGTATACAGAACATTTTTACGCCCAACGTCTTTACGGAATTGTCGAATGGCTTCGAGATAAGGCAATGATTCAATATCGCCCACAGTTCCGCCAATTTCAGTAATGACGACATCAGGATTAGTATTGCGGGCAACGCGATGAATGCGTTCTTTGATTTCATTTGTAATATGCGGAATTACCTGAACAGTGCCGCCATTGTAATCACCCCGCCGCTCTTTATTGATCACCGATTGATAAATAGAACCTGTCGTAACACTATTCAATCTCGACATAGAAGTGTCGGTGAATCGTTCATAATGGCCCAAGTCTAAATCTGTCTCTGCCCCGTCTTCGGTGACAAAAACTTCCCCATGTTGATAGGGACTCATGGTTCCGGGATCTACGTTTAAATAAGGGTCGAGCTTTAGAATAGAAACCGTATAGCCCCGTGACTTCAGAAGCCGTCCTAAGCTTGCTGCCACAATGCCCTTGCCAATTCCAGAAACTACGCCGCCAGTCACAAAGACAAATTTCGTCATAGGAGGGTTCGATCGCACA
>JAYUEU010000267.1:0-4152 GCA_043739065.1 Synechococcales cyanobacterium
AGAGATAACATGGCGGCAGACATGGCGGCCACCCGTTCTTCGTCCATCCCTGCTCCCAAAACGGAAGACAAAGATAATCCATCTGGGGTGACAATTGCGGCACCTTGAATATCGCTGACACCTGTCACGAAGTTTTGGAGAATTGAATTGAGTTTTTCAGAGTTAATCATGAGACGATCGCTTGAATTCCTAGTTGTTATAATTGGATCTGAACAATGCTCTTGGGAGATTGTTTGGATTTGGAGTAATTGGATTTGAGATAGCTTTGTTCGCTTTAAAAGTTGAAACAATCCAACGTTCAATTGATGGAAAAATTCAGCCCAAAACTTCAAATTCGGCCACATCATGAGTTCCACCGCGCAAAACAGATTCAACCTGTTTACCTCGAAGACGTTTTTTCATCATCGATTCCAAAGCTCCTTGGAGCGCACCTAAAGTGAAGGATAATGGCGCAGAGGAACCCTCTGCTTCACCAGCGGAACAGATGGTTTCGCGGCAATAGACCCGATAGCCACTGTCTACTGCTTCAACCTTGTCAATCAGGCAAAGTTTAGTACCATCGGCACCTAAGGCTTGTTGCAGATAAAGGGTGGCTTTGTCTAAGTCTGGCTCTGTGCCCGCCAAACCTAAGCTCTCGGACAATTGCTTGCCTCGTGCCCTGCCAGCGGCGGTTGCTGCGATCAATGCCGCTTTTTCGCCAAGTGCTTCTTGTAGTCCATTCACTAATGCTCGGAAGCAGACGATACTACTGAAATCGCCAAGTTCAGGCCGTAAATTTTTGGTTAATGCTGCTGTAGACATATCAGTTGACTCTGTGTAGGGAGATAGAACGAACTATCTATGAGGTCAGTTTCATGATTCCCAACCTATTAACAGAAACACCACAAATCTAAAAAAGATAATTTATAGGTTTGGCAACAAGATTCTTTTGATTTGTAGTCTATTAATTATTATTAATAGATGATAGATTTCTAAAGCAATAGACACATAGATTTCTCAGCATCAATCCTTTACTCTCTTCATAGAGCCTTTACTCTCTTCATAGAGCTAGTGGTGAGCTTTTTAAACAATCCGCCATTTAGCTGAACCGTTCTTTATTCTTAATAGTTAAAATGCCTCAAAACGCGTATTGCAAGTTTTTGTTTAGTCGAGAACAGTTTTTGTTTTGCCACATTTCTGTACCAGATCTACCTAATCGTCTCCCTGCGATCGGCCACGATGGAAAGTACTATAGTCTCTTTCGGACTGCTGAATGTGCGAGGAAAAGTTTACAGTTGGCCACAAAAACGATCCATGGGGGAAATGAAATCGCCATCACACGAGCAGGGAAGAAGTACATTCTTTGGGCACAGGAAGATAATGCTGTCGTTCATCAGTCAGAGCAACAGAACAATATTATCGCGACTGCCAAAAATCATACTGAAGTCCTAAAAGCAACTTTTTTTTCGTCTCCTTGTTTGGTTTTACCCAATCTTGCAGCGGAACGTTTTTTACTTCTCACGGTTTCTAACTCTGATGTACCTGTCCTAGGATTTCTACACCAAGACCTTTACTATTGTCTAATCCAGCGTGAGGAAGATGCAAATGCAGCAGTTAATGCGATCGCAGAACGTGCTTGTCGAGGAGGTAAAATTGCAATCGTCCCGATGAAAAATTACTATGGAATTTTTGTCTCAAATCCTTCAGCAATACCCGCAAATCAACGAAATTCTTAACTTAAGGGATCGGAAAAACAGACTGATCTAACTCAACCACTTACCAAACGCTTCAGAGCTTTTCGTAAATGGTTGAGTCTAATTAAATGTGCTGTATCCAGAGTCAGGTTTACAAATCAAACTTCTCTCTGAAAGAATGTCAGCGCAGTTTTGCCATACTTTTTCTCACGACAAATCACTAAGCCGGGAATCTCGAACGTTTTCCCCACGGCATGTTCTACGGCCACTTCGCCATATTCTGAAAGCAACCCATATTCCACGATCGCCGCCAAGGTCGGTTCGTATAATTCACTGTTATAGGGCGGATCAAAGTAAATACGATCGAAGGGTAAGCCACCACATTGAGACAATAGCGTCGGCATTTTTTTCAGCACATGTCCACGAATCATCAATGCCTTATGTTCAGGTTTAGCGAGGCGTTTCCAGTTGGCCGCAGCCAAGGCACAGGCTTCCGGTTCCCGTTCAATCCCCACGATCGTAGTCGCCCCACGGCATAACGCTTCAGCCCCCATTGAGCCACTGCCTGCACAAAGATCTAACCACCGACAACCATCAATAGAACCCTGCCAAATATTAAAAATAGCCATCCGAACTTTCGAGCTAGTGGGACGTAATTCGTCGCCTGGTAGGGTTTCGATGAGGCGATTGCCGTAGATTCTCAGGCTCATGGGACCATTGCAGATAAACACAAGCTTACAGACTACCGCAAAGCCTGTTCAAATCACGGTCCGATCGCGCAAAAACTGATCAAATTGCCTCCGATCGGCCATCGCCACCTGCGCCCCGATCGTCAACGTCGCCAACGCCCCCGCCGCACACCCTCGCCGCACCGCCTCAATGATTGGAACTCCCTCCACTATTGCAACCGCCAAACCACCCGCAAACGCATCTCCCGCCGCTACCGTATCGATCGCATCCACTGTAAAAGCTGGAATAAAAGAGGTCATAATTTCTGAACCATTCTCTTCTGAATACAACTCTTGTGAATAGAGCGCACCTTGGGCACCGAGTTTGATAATGACGGCTTTAGCACCCTGACCGTGAAGAACAAAGGCGGCTTTGGTTGCAGTTTCCACTGAATTCACTTCAAATCCAACCAATTGCGAGGCTTCGGTTTCATTGGGAATAAGCAAATCAATATAGGGATATAAATGAATAATAGAACATTTCGGCACAGGAGCCGGGTCTAAAATTACAATCACGTCTGCTTCTTGGGCAGCTTGGGCAGCGAGTTTAACAGCATCGATCGCGACTTCGAGTTGTAATAAAAGCACGTTTGAATCATTTAAAATAGGAATCAACCGATCGACATCAGTTTGATCTAAACATTCATTTGCACCATAAACCCCAATAATTTGATTTTCGCCTGTTTCTGCCACGGTAATGATTGCAACCCCAGAATGAATTGTCGAATCTATTTGAATGCCTGATGTTTCAACGCCATAGGTTTGTAATCCCGATAGCAGCGATCGTCCCCAATCGTCATTTCCAACGCGACCAATTAGTGCTGTTGAACTCCCAAGTTTTGCCGCTGCGACGGCTTGATTGGCCCCTTTGCCGCCAGGAGTTGTAAAGAATTCATTCCCCATCAATGTCTCACCCGGTAAGGGCAACCGAGATACCCGCGTGACTAAATCCATATTCAAACTGCCAAATACTGCGATCGTCATAGGGTTTGACCTGAGCTGAATTCTCTAAATCTTAGGCATTTTTAGTTTATCCTGTGGATTGTATCGTTCTGAAAAACCACGTAATTTTTATGATTCCTCCTACGATCGCGATCGGGTCTACCGTCAAGCTCAACAAAGTTCTGCCCTACGTCAAAACGGCTGAATCTAAACCTATGCTACGTCCCGGTACCGTAATTTCGACCGATGAAGAAGGGACTGTGATTTCTCGGCATCCAGCAGATACTTGGGGCGTACAGTTTGTTCGCGGATCATTTTTGATTAACAATGATGACTTGGAGGCGATCGGGGATTAAGGTGATTTCTATAGCCTTCCATCCTGAGATTGTATTAATGGAATTTGAAATAGGCACTGAAAAATGGGAAATTTCAGAAATCGCGATTACTGTGTTTTTTTAGTAATATCTTCCTTCTGCATCGTCATAATGATGACTTTGCTGAGTTTTGTGACAATTTTTTCGGGTGCTTTTCCGGAACGGATGATCAGTTTTTTTAAGGTGCCTAGCCCGATAATTTTGATTTTTTACTTTGGCCCAGTTCTCATGCTTTTTGGCATCGCATATTATTCACCCCGTTTTATTGATGCCCTATTTGATCTGAGTTTTTATCGCTCTAAGGATCTTCGCAATAGTAGTGCTGTTCGTATTCTGAATAAAACATGGAAATTACAGTTAAGAAACAGTTTTATATTTTTTGGGTTCGCTCTTGGGGGTGTAGTTGAATCTGCTAATAGGAGCTTTTATCGGTTA
>JAYUEU010000268.1:0-3797 GCA_043739065.1 Synechococcales cyanobacterium
GTTTGTAAGGCTGAAAGTGGCGCTGTTAGACCAACTTCAGCTAAAAACTCTTGTACATCACGGACTTTTTTCACAAATTCAGCAGCCCGATGCGCATAGTCTTTGTCGTCTTTGAGTAAATGACCATACTCTTTCATGGTGTGCCCACAACCGGACGCATTGATCAATATATACTCAACATTCTCTACATCAAAACTATCAATCATTTGTTTGGCAAACGATCGGGCCTGATCTTCTTCGCCTTGGTGATGGGGCAATGCACCGCAACAGCCTTGGCTTTTTGGAATAACGACTTGACAACCATTGGCAGTCAATACACGCATGGTTGCAGCATTCACGGCTGGATTAAACAACCGCTGAACACAGCCTAAAAGCATTCCGACTCGATACCGTTGTTCACCTTGTGCGGCGATTACTTCTGGTAATGTGTCTTTAAATGCTCCAGCAGGCAGTTTGGGCAACATGCCTTCCATAGCCGACAATTGCGGCGAAATCAATTTTAGAAATCCCATCGATCGGACCCAATTTTGCAATCCGAGACTTTGATACAACGTGACGGGCCGCATCACTAACCGTAAACGATCGGGATAGGGAAATAGATTAAAGACAATACTGCGGAGAATCTTTTCAAGGGGAGGCCGATCGGCATTACGTCGAACTTGGGCGCGGGTCGCTTCAATCAGTTGGTCGTACTGAACTCCCGACGGACAAGTGGTGACACAAGCTAGACAGCCAAGACAGGTATCAAAATGCTGAATTACCGCAGGCGAGAAGGGAATGGTTCCTTCATTGATGCCATCCATCAGGTAAATCCGTCCGCGAGGAGAGTCGGTTTCGGTACCAAGGATGCGGTAGCTGGGACAGGTCGATAAACAAAATCCGCAATGCACACAGGCATCAATCAACTTATCGTTGGGCGGATTGAGGCTGTCAAATCCACTGTTGCCAAACTCACGACAGGGCGCATCGGCGGGAGCATTTTCGGGGACGATCGAAGTTGTGATCATGAAGACGGACGCTGATTAGAATCTGCTGACTTAAGATCTATTGTATATCGCTGTCTTTAAATAGCCGCCAAGTCAAGCTAATTCTTGGTCCAACTCCTTTTTGGCGATTGATCGCGTGAAACCAATCTTCTTGGACGGCTGATTCCATGTAGAGCAGGGAGCCGGGTTGGAGGGTGAATTTGTGGCGGAGTTCGGGATCTTGTTTGTGGCGATACGTAATGGCGCGAGGAGACCCAACAGAGACGATCGCAACGCCTGTCCCTGACTCTAGTCCGGTGGTGTCATCAGCATGAAATCCCATGCGGTTGTAGCCTGTTTCGTAGTAGTTCAGCAGACAGTTATTGAATCGAATCCCGAGCCTAGTGAAAAGCCGATCGGAAACTGGCATCAAGGCTGGATGCATAGGAACTGCTGCGTAAGTCATTTGGACGTAGTTGTAGGGAACACCAAAGGAGGCCGTTTTTCGGGCGCTCATGCTAGTTTCCCAATCTATGGTCTCGACTAAGGTGTGAAACAGTTCAGATTGTTTTTTGAGGAATCCATCTTCAATGAGGAGATGGGGCACATTACGGATTTGGGTTGCGACCATGACAAAGCAATGAAAAATTTCAATTGGGTTCGATCGTACCAGGTAACCTCACCCGTCATAGAATAACTTCACGCCTTTTCCTCAATCAAGTGTCCGCAATAGGGTAGAGCTAAAACTCGCCGAGATACGCGATCGTCCTCAGTACTTGAAGGAGTAAGTTGCGCTAAAATAAGCAATATTAGACTGGAAGTACTACTTGTTTTAGGTTATTGAGCATGAAAGTCCGATCGCTCAAAATTCAATCATTTCGTAACATTGATGATTTATCCCTTGAATTCGATCGAAGGCTCACAGTTTTTTTGGGAGTCAATGGATCAGGGAAGTCTAGTATCTTAGATGCACTTGCAACTCTTCTTAATTGCTTACCCATACTTCTAAAAGTTCCAGATACATCCTTGACAATCCATCAAAAAAATCACTCTAAAAAGAATGGTTCCTCAATAAATTCAGAACTTCAAAAACGAATAAATCGTCGAAATTGGATGGTTACAGTTGGTGCGTTACGTAATTTTTTAAATAATTTCTCGAATGCAGCGAGTCCTCCATTTAATATTAAAAATGGAAATCGTAATTTCTCAAATACTATAGTCATACAATTTAATGAATCTAATGTTGAATGGTCACTTACTAAGACGATAGATTCAGGCTATGTCCAGAGAAACCGCGAGTGGCATGGTTTAATCGATCTGGCATCAAGAATTAAAGCGAATTTAGAAACTGATAATCAATTAAGTATTCCTTTAACTACTTACTATTCAACAGATAGGCTTTTTTCGGCTTCTGGGGCGGAACCTCATGATTTTCAAGTATTAAATCCATTGGATGCAATAGATGATTCTTTAAATAGATCAGGCAAAATTTTTGATCGTTTCTTTCAGTGGTTTCGTTACTTAGAAGACTTGGAAAATGAGGAGCGACGTGATAAACCTAACCATCGAAATTGTCAACTGAGTGCAATCAGGAATGCGATTCCTCAATTCCTTACAGGTTTTTCTGATTTAAGAATCCGTCGATCGCCCTCCATACGTATGACAATTTCAAAAGGAGGTGAAGAACTCGTAATTAATCAACTTTCAGATGGTGAAAAATGTCTGTTAGCAATGGTTGGAGATTTAGCAAGGAGATTATCGATCGCAAATCCTGGCCTCGAAGATCCATTAAAAGGCGAAGGAATAGTCTTGATTGATGAACTCGAACTCCATCTCCATCCTCAATGGCAACGGGGTATTATCTCAAAGCTATTAGAGACATTTCCAAACTGTCAATTTATTATTTCAACCCACTCACCACAAATTATTAGTGATGTTAAGCCTGAGAACATTTATGTCCTGAAATCAGTAGATAACAAAATTACTGCAACTCATCCCTATATTTCCTTTGGTCGAGACAGTAATCAAATTCTGGAAACTGTAATGGGGGTTTCTGCAAGACCAGAAATGATTAAAAATCAATTGAATGATCTATTCCGACTCATCGACGAAGGTAAAATAGAGGAAGCAAAAGTCCTCAAATCTACATTGTCAGATGAAATTGGATTAGATGAACCTCAATTCTCCAAGGCAAATGTACTGATTCGACGACAGGAAATTCTAGGGCGATGAGATTTATTCAGAAAGGCAATGAGCCGTCCAGTTTTTCCCTATGGAAACAGCAAAGTATTGATGATTGTCCATCTACTTGGGAAAACTTCAGGAAGCTTCAAAAGTCGGAAGTTTTAGATTCACTTCTCCAAGAGCAGGGTTTTATCTGTTGCTACTGCGGTCAAGCAATCGATCGCAAACACAGCCACATCGAGCATTTTCAACCCCGAACCCACTATCCATCCTTGAGCGTGGACTATTCCAATCTTCTGGCATGTTGTCCCGGTTATGGTAAACACGATCGGGATAAGGCTCCTCAAGAGTTTTGTGGTCATCATAAAAAAGATAAGGAACTTCCCATA
Organism: Synechococcales cyanobacterium; assembly: GCA_043739065.1. GTDB lineage: Bacteria > Cyanobacteriota > Cyanobacteriia > Leptolyngbyales > Leptolyngbyaceae > JAAFJU01. The sequence goes on from JAYUEU010000268.1 coordinate 3,539, forward strand.
TCACCCTTGGATGAAGATTGCAGCACCTATTTTCGGTACAGCGCATCTGGTGAGATCTTGTCTAGCTTGGAATCATCAAAGCAACTTCCCGCACAAGAAACGATCGCCATCCTTGGTCTAAATCACCCAACTCTCCAGACCGCAAGAGAAGAAGCTATCGACGGGATTCTCCAAGATATTGACTCCTTCAGCAACGAAGATTTAATAAAATTTATGACCAGCTACGATCGACCCGATAGCACCGGAAAGCTTCAAGAAT
>JAYUEU010000269.1:0-10576 GCA_043739065.1 Synechococcales cyanobacterium
GGGTTTCAGGGTCTCAATGACGGAAGTGGGACCGAGAACTGGGCGGTTGTAGGGAAGCTTGTCGAATCCGAGTTCTACTAAGCGTTGGTAATTTCTACGGCGAGGGTTGTCATCCGATCGGCGGATTTCTTCCAATACAACATGACGCTCACGATCGAATCCGTCATCAGGAATAACGGGATTAAGTAATACATCAAGCTGTAGTGGTGCGAGGTCTGCGAAGTCTTGGGGAGCTGTGGTGATGTAGTAGTGGGTGTAGTCTTGACTGGTTGCGGCATTCGTGATGGCCCCACGTGACTCGATGCGTTGCTCAAACTCGCCGCTTTTGAGTCGATCGGTCCCTTTGAAAATCATGTGCTCCAGAAAGTGAGCCATGCCGTTGATTTCGTTGCTTTCAAGGACAGAGCCAACGTTGAGCCAAAGGTTGAAGTTAATGGCATCGACGGGGATCTGTTCGGCAATGATGGTCATTCCGTTGGAGAGCCGATGAACGACGGGGGCATTGAGGCGATCGCTTTTCGGAGTGAAGGTCGATGTCATTGTCGATGTCATTCGGATGTCTCGGTTCTGGGAATAGTTCTGACTATTTTAACCTGCTTATCCTGCGATCGGGCGGTTTGGTGACTCCCCCGATCGCGTTCGTTGGTATCTAGATTCATGATTTTATAGACAATCGACGATATCAAGAGTGAACTAGTTGAAATCGCCTAAGGTATTCTCTAATGCTAGGCGCTGTTCAGCATTGCGTAAGAAATAACCACTCATCATTGCATTCGCTAACAGTTGACCCAGTTGTTCACGGGTAGTTGAAATCGTCACATCAAAGGCTTCTCTCGGTAATCCGCCTAATAGGCCGCCGATATTCCGTTCCATCATCTGAATGACATCTTGTGAGCCGGGTTGAGATAATTGTGCGATCGTTTCTGGTTGCAATGTTTGAACGTATTCCCAAAGTTGGCCAGATTCATTGTTGTTGAATTCAGATACATTGATTGCGTTATGCACAATTACTACCTTATGGATAAAGTTACGTTGAATTGATTCATTTCGATGAAAACAATTTAACAACGCTTCGGGCTACTCGCCAGTGAGTGGAACCGAACTCGAAAAGGAGAGACTTCACGCCTCCATCTTCTGGAACTTAATAAGTCATGGTCCGAAAGCCAACTCTAAAGCCCGTTCTAGGAACCAGTCTAGAATCCAGCCTAAAAGCCTAAGTGTCGCGCCCCTTGATAAAAACACAAAACTCGCACCCCACGCGAGAGCCAGAGACCATACCACTGAAATGAAGGCAAACATCGAACTCTTCGACTCCGACTTCATCACGGCCACAGTTGAGAGACAAGGCACATACAACAATGTGAACAGAGTAGTATTCTAGATCTGTTAAAAGTAATTAAATGTCCAATCCGAACTCAAACCGATTGATGAATAGTAGAATGACCGCACTATACATCACGATCGTCTTTGAAAAGCAAATCATTTTACGGACAAGTCGTTTAATGCGAGTCCGTAACCTTAAGTGTTTGCGCTCAATTTTCTGAGTATTATGTTTACCAATGCTGTGATGAGCAGGATTTAGATGGCGTTGATAATCACCCCAACTATCTGTATAAAATTGACTCATTCCAAATGGTGCTAGCAACGCTTTCAACGCTACAAATGCTGAATCTTTGGGACCTGACAACATATAGACCAATACGGTCCCTCTATGATGATCGATCGCGTGCCATAGCCATCATTCCTGCTTTTTACACCGAACAAAGCTCCATATTTCGTCCATCTCGGCCTCGGTAGGCTCCTACTGACAGAGCATAACAATGGCTGGGCTGGATTTGCGCTAAGACTTTTTCATGGATGGCTTTCAGGTGAGGACTTCTTTTTAATCGTTTTTATTACTGTTGTCGGATTGATTCTCAAAACTCTGGCCGTGTCTCGAATGCCGCTACTATTCAGGGCCATATCCGAGATCTGTTGTTTGACCTCTGGGAGATAAGCTCGGTAGCTATAGGCAAGAATAAAAGTCTGCCTCGAACAATCAGAATTACGGCATTGGTAGCGTTGTTTTCCCTCACCTGATTGACCATACTTGACAACATTATCACTCTGACAATCGGGACAAAGAATTGGTTCGACTACCATCGTAGTAATCCTGATTCGTATTTATGTCTTCTAATTTTAACAGGTCAACACCTCTGGAACACTACCAGGGATTGAAACACGACAGACATCCTCGCGATCGGTATCCTTGGCTGTAATTATCGCAATTGATTGGATTCCCTATTAGGGATTGAAACCAAGGAGTACTGGAGAATTGAGATTGAACAGAACATCGCGATCGATTGGATTTCCTTTTAGGGATTGAAACTAACTATGTTCCTAGACAAGTTCAAGGAGATTTATCGCAATTGATTGGATTCCCTGTGAGGAATTGAAATCAAGCTTAAAGCCGTAAAAACTGGTGTATCAGACAAATTCTCTCAGTCTAGGTCGATCGCCCAAAAAAGCTCCAAGGAATCACTTCGGCTTGAGATCGTTTCTAACCTTTAATCTAAAGCAGTCTCAGCATTGATGTTTTAAGGTTTGATAGATTAAGTTAGCTCAGCGAACGATCGGATGAACGATCGTTCTACCTTCACTTAAATTCACACACTTAATTCACAATGAGTCGTTCCAGATTTAAAACTGACCTTGGGCAAAATTTACGACGCATTCACCATCTAGCCCACTCCGCTCAGCGTAATCATTTTACTCTTGAGCAAAGCTTGCATCATTTTCAACAGATGAATGAATCGATCGCACCTCCCTCAAGTCTTTCAACTGATCACATTATTGGTCAATCTAAAATTATTGGTCAATATATTAGTCAGCCGAGTCTCGATCTATCTGTTGAGACCTCAACCAGCAGTCTCTCTATTGGCATCGTCGGCGGCGGATTCGCAGGGCTAGCTTGTAGCGACGAGCTACGAAAACACGGCATTCAAGCCCCTATTTTTGAAGCGATCGATCGAATCGGGGGCCGATGTTGGTCCATGGGGGGTGAATTTGGCAATAGCGATCGGTTTCCAGGGCAAATTGTAGAGCGCGGCGGCGAGTTGATCGATAGTCAACATCACACCTTGATTAACTATGCGCGTGAATTTGGGCTAGAACTTGAAGACCTCTGTAGTGAATCGGGAGATTCGAGTTTTTATTTCAAAGGAACTCATTATTCGGAAGCAGAAATTGTTGAGGACTATCTGGATTTACTCAAATCCATGCAGCACGACATTTCCACCGTTTCGCCTGAGCCAACCGCTCGATGCCATACGGACTTTGATCAGGCTCTCGATCGGATCAATTTAGCTGAATATCTCGACAAACATCAAGCTGGAGATTTAGCCCGCGCCTACATCAACGCCAGCTATCAAGGCGAATTTGGATTCTCTATTGAAGATCAAACCTGCCTTCACTTTCTGTTAATGAATCTAGATTCCAGTCTCGAAAATCCGCTTGAGATCTTCAGTGACGAGCGCTATCACATTCGCGGGGGCAACGAGCAACTCATCCGTCATCTTACCCAACGCCTCACCGCTCCAATTCACCTCAATCATCGCCTAATCGCCATCCGTAAAACGAGTTCAGGGGCGATTGAACTGACCTTCGATGTAGATGGAAAAACGGTGGTTAACACATTTGATACTGTCGTTCTGACGCTGCCATTTCCAGCCTTGAGGTCCGTTGAACTCCATGAAAATCTTGCCCTACCCGATTGGAAAAAAAATGCGATCGCACAACTCGACAATGGCAACCAAGCCAAAATGATGATCAGCTTTAACGGAAGGCCTTGGCAAGATCACCACAGCACGGGTCTCGCCCATTCCGATCTGCCGCACCATCAAGTCACTTGGGAAGCCAATCCTAGTAATGCGACAACCCGCCAGAGCACCATTGTTAATCTCGCGAGCGGTGGCCTGGGAATGTCCTTGAGACCGGATAACTTTCAAGCCCAAGCCCAGGAATTTCTTCACGACTTCGATCGAATCTATCCTGGCGCAAATCAACAAGCTCGCCGTGATAGATTCGGGCAAATTTTGGGGCATATTGAACAGTGGGACACCAATCCCTTTGCCCAAGGCGCATATCTTTGCTATCGTCCCGGCCAATTCACGCAATTTACAGGTCTAGAGGGCGTTCCCGTTGACAACTTGTTTTTTGCAGGAGAGCATACGCATTCTTTTTATGAATGGCAGGGATTTCTGGAAGGAGCGGCCCGATCGGGCATTGAGGTGGCGAGACGGATTCTAGGAATAGATTGACCTAAAAATCTCTGAAGACTTTCTAAAGATTTTTTTGACTTTCCATAACAATTCCTGAAACCCATCGTATAATAATAGTCTGTGCGTCAAAAAACCCTATTGATTACCAAGCGGGTGTGACTCCTAAATTGAATTCTTTGTCGTTTCGATCTGCTGGGTACCAGCAAAAGGCTCGTTCTATGGAACAGTACGACTTTTATGGTAGACATCTCCTACTGAATTTCTCCGGCTGCGAAGCTGATATGAATGATATGGAGATGATTCGTCAGGATTTGGTAGACGCGGTAAACGCGATCGGTGCCACAATCCTCTCCCAAATGGAGCATCAATTTACGCCAATGGGTGTATCTGTGGTGCTTCTACTCTCCGAATCCCACGCCAGTATTCACACGTATCCTGAACAACAGGCGTGTTTTCTGGATATTTTCACCTGTGGCGACACAATTTTTGTCGAACCCTTTGGTGACATTCTCCAAGAGCGTTGGAAACCTCGTTGGGTGACAAAGCAGATGCATGAGCGATGCGATCCGACCCAACTGACAGTACCCGCTGCCTACAACCTTACGGCGAGAGGCGAGGTTGCAATGGCGAGGTAGGAACTCGTTGATCGTGCCTTGAAGGGAAAGACCCAAATCTATTAGAGAACGCGGGCAGGTACGATCGACTAGTGTCAGACTAGTCAAAAAATAGACGCACATTAAGTGGGAGATGTAGTTCTTGGCACACCTAGTCCAAACTATGTCTCCCATTATTTATTTGGATTGATTCTTAATTTATTTAGATTTATTGGGCTGTGATTTATTTATTTTTCATTATTTAATGAGGATGAATCACGCTATCGTTATCACCCGTAGACACAGTAGGCACAGTAGAGAGGGCTATGGAATTTACCTCATGGTTAGTGGACCAATGCAGTCCAGATGAGATTCACATGTTTAAACGTAGTGGAAAAATCTTGGCTCAACAGACTCAGTTTCAAGAGTTACAGTATGTCGAAACTGAAACCTATGGGGGTGTGTTGGTTCTAGATGGTGCCGTTCAGTCCGCCGAGACCGATGAATACGTCTATCACGAGGCGTTGGTTCATCCGGCGATGATTGCTCATCCTCATCCTAAGTCTGTTTTGATTTTAGGCGGTGGAGAAGGTGCGACATTACGAGAAGTGCTGAAGCATCCGACGGTTGAGCGAGCGGTGATGGTGGACTTAGATGGCGAACTTGTAGAATTCTGTAAGCTGCACCTCACCTCTTGGCATCAAGGTGCCTTTAATGATTCCCGAGTAGAGTTGCGCCACGAAGATGGTCGGGCTTATCTAGAAAATACTCAAGAGCAGTTCGATGTAATTATTTTTGATATTACGGATGGGATCCCAGAAGGTCCGGCGATGGGGCTATATACCCGGGAATTTCACAAACTCTGCTCCGATCGGCTTACCAAAGAAGGCGTAATGGCCGTTCAGGCTTGTCGTTTAACCCTTAGCTATTGGGAAGAACATGCTGTGATTCGCGAAACTCTCCGGACAGCATTTCCAGTGGTGCGGAGTTATATCACCTTTATTCCATCGTTCCTCGTGACTTGGGGATTTCTGTTAGCAACCAAAGGCGTGGATCCGTTACAGCTATCGGCAGATATTGTGAGCAAGCGGATTATGGAGCGAGGCTTGACGGATAAGCTGCGGATGTACGATGAAATTGCCCATTCGGTGATGTTCTGTATGCCAAAGGAATTACGCGCTAATTTGGCCAAACCTGCCCGAATTCTGGAAGATGGCAAGCCATTAATATTTGCATAAGGAGTATTTGAATAAGGCTGTCCTTATTAAGCTGATATTAAGCTGATTCGATGCTGAAGCGGTTTGGATATTGAAGATGTGTTGTGGGCTAGGGATAATTCTAGATAGGGATATACTCTAGCCTTTGTATGGATTGCCCAAGCGATCGACACAGACATTGTAGGCAAACGGTAACCGTCCAGGATTTCCACGAGATTCGGCTTCGTAACCCACTGGGACGACGACCGCGATCGCAAGATCTGGTTCATTCTCAGCACCAATCACGCGTTTCACATCGTCTTCAATCCAACCATTCATAAAGCAAGTCGAAAGTCCTAATCCCTCTGCGGCCAATACTAAATGAGTTGCGGCAATCATGGCATTTTTTAGGGCATATTCACGGGTACGATCGCCCAAATTCATTTGAAACTTTGGAATTGCCATTTTAAAATATTCAACTGTTTCGGGAGTCCATGCGCCCCGTTCAATTCCCTGCTGATAAATAGGCGTAAGATCCCCTTTCCAAGCATTAGGATCGGCGGCGAATACAAACGTCACGGGAGCTTGTAAGACTTGCTGCTGATTATAGGCAGACTTAGCCAATTCAACTTTTTGAGCCTCATCTTGAATGATCACAATCCGCCAATCTTGCAGGTTATAGCTACTAGGAGCCGCAACCGTCAGTTCTAGAAGACTCCGCAACACATCAGGTTCAATATCCTGAGTTTTGAAGGATTTAATCGATCGTCGTTGCAGGATTGCAGTAAGGACATCTAAGACACGCCCCTCGGATGAAGTGGGAAACTCAGGTTGGGTCATGAACTCAGTAGGCATCAATGATCAATAGGATACATTTTCGCAGCTTAACACTGATCTTTCGGGTTGAAGTGTACCTTTACGCGGATCTTTAGAATATTCTTGCAATCCCGTAGGGCAGAGATCTAGACTACCGAAGTGCCTATGGGACGAACCAGGCGAGAACACGTGTATTCATAATGGATTATCGAACAATATGCCGATCCAGACTCACTTCCCGTTGGCGATTTATCAGGCCGATTTGCCGGATGCTGAATTAAATAAAATGGGGATGCTGGAGGCGGTGCGGGATTTGGAGTCGGGTGATGATGAGAAACGCAACTTTGAAGGTCGGGCTTGGACCGGAGATATTCATGGGGTTGCTTCCGTTCAGGACGATCGGCGATTTGGTTGGTTGGTGGCGCAGGTAGAGACCCATACCCTGCTGTATTTGCAGGAGTTGGGGTTGGAGTTGAAAGATGTGGCGCTTTATATTCAGCGGGCTTGGCCTGTGATTTCTCGGTATGGTGAGGAAATCGGACCCCATTCTCATTTGACGGCTCATATTAGTGCGGTATATTACATTTCGGTTCCGTATTCAGGTTCGGATGCGGCGGGATGTTTAGTATTTCTAAATGATGCGCGATTGAATGAGGTGTGTGCGGGGTTGGGATTGGAGAATACGGAATTATTTATGGAATGGAATGGTTTAAATCAAGATCAAGCGGCTTATGCTCCAACAGAGGGGCGGTTACTTCTGTTTCCTGCAAAACAGCGTCATGCGGTGGCGGCGAATGAAACAGATGACGATCGGGTTTCGGTCTCGTTTGATATTGTGTTGACAGCTAAACCGAGACAGACGGCAGAAAAAAGTTATGAATTTTTGGCTCCCGCGCCGTCTACTTGGAAAGCATTTGGGACTGCTAGTTAAATGATTACTGAGCGTTTAAATTTATCGGAGGACCCGATCGGCGCTCAGGCTAGGATTTGGCGCTTGTAATCTGGTTGTGCTGAAAATCCGGTTATTATGAAGAGGTTGAATTCCCATCAGGCTTCATGACAGTTCCGACTCCGATTCCAGCCGCGCTTGAAAAAATCGTCCAACGTTTTGCACGAGTGACTGACCCTAAACGTAAATATGAGCAGTTAATTTTTTATGCCAAAAAAGTAGCCGCGATGCCTGATGAGGACAAAATTGACGGGAACAAAGTGATGGGGTGCGTCTCTCAGGTTTTTATTACGGCAAAACTAGACGAGGGTAAGGTTCTGTTTTCCGGGGATTCTGATGCGCAATTGGTGAAGGGGTTGGTAGGGCTTTTACTGGAAGGACTGAATGGGCTGACTCCGAATGAGATTGTTGAGTTGAAGCCGGATTTTATTAAGGATACGGGGCTTGATGTGAGTTTGACGCCATCACGGGCCAATGGTTTCTATAATATTTTTAAGTTGATGCAGCAGAAGGCGATCGGATTGCAGTGACAAAATTTTATCGGACCGTTCGAATGAGTTGCGTTCTAGTAGAAAAAGTGACTTCGGGACTAAGAAAACTGTTTAGCGGTGGCTCTGATAAACTACTATCTAACAGGTGATTTTTGAGTTGTGGGGCATCGGCTATGGATAAGGCATTAAAGGTCGATGATACGATCGAACTACAGGCGGAACCGATCGCTGACCCTTCTACTGAATTATCTGAATGCCTGCCTGACTTGGATATTTCCGGTTTGGAAGAGATGCAAAATACCGAGATCTCGTCTGAAATTCAAGACGTAATCTTATCTGCGCCAGCGCGTGATGTGCGGATATATGATTGGCGCTGGAATCAGAACCCTGTTGCTATTACTTATGAAGTTATGGGGACAGGATTACCGATTTTATTGTTGCCTGCATTAAGTACGATTTCGACTAGAGAAGAAATGCGTCCCTTGGCTGAAAAACTCTCTGCAAAATATCAGGTTTATTTGTTGGATTGGGTGGGCTTTGGGGAGAGCGATCGACCTGCGGTTAAGTACGAGCCGAAGATGTTTCGGATGTTGTTACGATCGTTTGTGGAAGAGACTTTTAATGCACCGATCGTTGTGATGGCAGCGGGTCATTCAGCGGGCTATGTGATGGATTTGGTGACGGATGATCCGAAGCCTTGGTCGTGGGTTGTGTTATTTGCGCCGACTTGGCGGGGTCCGTTGCCCAGCATGATGGGAGATACAAAACGGAAGTTTTATAATGTAATTCATGAATTGATTCGATTGCCGATTTTGGGTCAGCTTTTGTATGCTTTGAATACGACAAAGTTCTTTTTGAAGTTCATGATGAAGCGTCATGTGTATGCAAATGCTGCAAATATTACAACTGAGAAGATCCGATCGAAATGGCAGGCAACAAAGGGAAAAGGCAAGCGATTGGCATCAGCGGCATTTGTGACGGGAGCGCTTGATCCAGTGAAATCTAGTGCAACTTGGTTAAGCTATTTTCAGCCGATTCAGGTTCCGGTATTGATGGTAATTGGAGAGCAAATGCCGCCGAAGTCAAGGGGTGAAGATGAGGTGGTGGCGCACTTTTCGGGGGTTCAAGTGGTGAGGACACCGGGATCGTTGAGTTTGCACGAGGAGTATACGGATGAGGTGTTTGCGGAAATTGCACCATTCTTGGAGAAGTATTTGTCGAAGAAGCCGGAGAATCATAAGCCGAAAAATTTGGATTATTGATTGGTTATGTCAAACCTGAATAGTAAGCGGTGATGAATTTCGGGTTGAACGCGAAAACCAATGCTCAAAGATTCAGTCATAAGGTCATTGTCTATGCTGCGATCGCGGTTGTAATCACCGCTGGTTGAGGTAAGGGTTCATTGGTGGCCTCATAGGCGATCGTCAGGGATTCTAAGGCTTCAATGCCATTTTCGACAGCTTCTTGATAGGTATAGCCATGGGTCCGCCACTTTGAACCGGGGAAATCTGGAAAAGCAACTAAAAAACAGTGATCTTCATCAGACCACTGAATCAGCATTTGATATTTCAACACTTGCATTGATGAATTCATGTTATTCATTCCCTTGTTTTTGTTGAACTTCTTGAATGGCCTCACGGACTGCTTTCTCTTGATAGGATTTTGCATCACTGCCGTCCTTTCCAGAGACAGTTGATTTTCCCACATAAAGAGAGTGAATCCAGTTGGTGTAACTTCCTTTTCTTGGAAATTGCTGAAATCCCATCTTTTTCAGTTGTTGTTTCAGTTCACGAATTTTTTGAGGCATTAGCCCTACTTCGATCGGTAATCAACATTCTATCGTATTCACTCTTACGATCGGCCTCGACTGAATTTCGGTTATGAGTAAAAGTTTCGATCGGATTAGGAAATCATTTGAAATTCGATAATCTACGATATTGAATTGAGAGTTTTGAATGAAAATTTCTGAATTCTAAAGGAGTTGAAGCGCTGTGTAGTCTACAGATTACATCGTTTTTGAATAGTCGCATATGTTCTTGCGGTGCATTGACTTGTAACCCTTGCCCACCGAAGATTTGGTGAACATTTTAAGCATTTACATCATCAAATTGCACAATTGTCTGATGAATCTGCTGCACGATCGGCTCCACTTCCACTTTCAACTGCGGATTCTCCAACGCCTTTGTTAGGTAACTTTTCAACGTTTCGATCGCCTGAGTCTCGTTCAGTTCCGCCTTATCTAACGTCAGCTTTGGATAAGATAGGCGGCTAG
>JAYUEU010000270.1:0-2546 GCA_043739065.1 Synechococcales cyanobacterium
TGGCCAACACCGAAGCAATGAGCACGACGGCTTGCAGAAAGGAAATCACCGCTGGATGGGCGATCCACACAATGGGATTAGTCATGGCCAAACCAAAGGTCGCAAAGGTCACTGGAATAAGTTGACCGCCTTCAGAAAGCCCTAGGCGGAGAAAGTGAGCCAATAGACCACCCATAGCCAAAGGTAAGTAACCGTAAGCAAGTTGAACAAACGGGCGAGATTTGCGGTCTAGCAGGCGAATTAAACCGTGGATTGGGAAAGCGATCGCTACGGGCACAAATAGAACGGCCACAGAAACCATGGTATGAATTCCAAAGTTTTCCAATTGTAAGTTCCAACCCATCTCCTGTTCAATCTCAGGTAATCGATGGAGAAACGTTGCCCCAAACAATAAAAATAATAGAGCGACCTCTGGGTAGTTTGGCTTATGGGTTGTCCATAGTTCAATGCCGGGTGGGCGCAGATTTAGTTCCACCGATCGATGGGGACAAGCTTTCAGACAGGTCATGCACAGAACGCAATCCTTGTTGTCTTGCAACTGCGCGGGGTGAGAATAGACGGGGCAGCCACCCGTTTCTTGGCCTTCACCCAGTTGGGGACCACCCTTATAGCATTGATACGTCGTACAACTCGCAGAACAAATTCCCTGTTGCGCCCGCAGTTCAATCATCGAGAGTTTGGCAAACATGCCATTCATGCCGCCGATCGGACAGAGATAGCGACACCAAAATCGTCGTTCAAACAGCAGCGAACAGATCACAGCCCCTGCCGTAATAAGCAGCAATAAACAACCCGAAAGATAGGCCGTGTTTTCTAAATTCCATAGTTCTTCCCATAACAAAATGAGCGCGAAAAATCCAAATAGGAACCAGCCGCCAAACTGTTCAGCTTCTTGACGTGGCCAAGATCTTAGGGTTCTTGGAAACCATTTTAAAGAGAGCTTTTGTACCAATTCTCCGTAAATCATAAACGGACAAAAGGCACACCAAATCCGGCCTAAAAATGGAAAAATCAACAAACTCCCGAGCCACCACCAGTCCCAAAAAAGATTTAAGACAAAATTACGATCGCGGGTTTGCGGTCCCAGAAATAGAACACCAACAATAAATGCAAATCCTAAAAGCGTGATGCCATAGTTAATCCGATCGGGATACCAATCACTGCGCAGAAATCGCCGTAGCCATGGATAAACATTGAGCAAATTAACCCGAAATCTCCGCTCTTTTTTGCCCTCCGCCCAAAAGACTTCTTCGGTCAACTCCTTGGCTCCGCCTGTTTGAACCAAGGCTCTTGTGAGCAAATTTTCTAATTCAATTAAATTGTTAGGAAAATCATAGCTTTGCAGTCGGCGTAGGGCTTCAGGCGTGACGGTGGGTTTGGGGAGACCTCGCGATCGACATAGCAATCCCAAGTAATAGTCAATCTGAACTTTAATATCCGCTTTCCGAACCCGTAAGGGCGGCACTTTAATATTGTGTTTGATCAACTTACACTTGGCGAGTTTTGAAATAACCTTTTCAGCAATCATGATGATGCGTGCTTCGGTCTGTTTCGGCGATGAAGTCGCTTCGTCTTCTCGATACTGCGAAGTATATTCACCAGTGTTTAGCAAAAGCTGCAGTTTTTCTAGAAGTTCTGGAGCTAAATCCTCTAAGTTATTGAGCATTAAAGTGCCCCGCCCGATCCAGTCTAATAAACCGGGTTTGCTACCCCGTCCAAACAATTCGACTCCATTGGTCTGCAAGGTGCTGCAATTTACTTTGATGAGCGGTTCTTTGCGCGTTCCAGAGCCAAAATGAATTAACGCAGCAATATTGTCCTTGTTTAGACCCGGTTCTCCTAAAATCAAAACTGCGCCAGTTTCCTGCATGGCTTTTTTAATATCCTGTCGCAGACGCAGGGCATAACGACTAGAGCCTACGATGCCGCGACTGGCTTTGGGTACGATATAGGGGCGCAAGGCGGTGGCACGATCGCGTTCATAAACAAGCTCTGACTCCGCCCGTTGAAGATCGATCGCTAACTGCTGGGAAAGAATTTGAGTGATTCCAGAATGCTCCTGGGTGATGGTTAAAAATTCGGCGCGAGGAATTTCCCACAGGACGCAATCATCTATGGTGATGCTGGTTTTATTGGCGGCTTGATTCAGTAAGAGTTCCTTGAGATACAGCACTGAACCCGGAAGAATACTAACGGTTTGCGCGATCGTGGTGGGGCTGGTGCGATAGCTTTCGAGGTGACCGCTGTGGAGAATCAGTAGCGTATCGGGAATGGTGTCTTCGAGGACAAGGCGACGGTTGGCTAGGACCGAGGTCTCTTGGATCTGAGTCGCGATCGCCCTTAAGGCTGCCTCAGGAATCTGGCTAAATACGGTGTGATTTTGTAACCAGCTTATTCTCTCTGAGATATCCATGTTCGTCCTGGGGGGTAATCAGAGGCGTAACTCAAACCGACTTTGATACTCTACTATGATCTGCTCTTTTCAGTTATTGAGCCATTCTTGATGAGTAGATCAGATTTGTTCTCAAGCTGCTGATTCATCCAAG
>JAYUEU010000271.1:0-3170 GCA_043739065.1 Synechococcales cyanobacterium
CGAGGAAAACACCGTTTGACCCGGTCGCTGGGGTTCGGATGCGGGCGATGAGTTGATTGTCTTGTTGGCCCAGGGTGAAGTTGCGTTGAAAGGAATCTAGAGACAGAGAAATAATGCGGGCAGGTCCCTTTTGTTCTAGGGAACTTGTTTCAAATGTGGTGGCGAGAGTGAAGGCTGATGTTTTTCGGATGGCTTCGGTGAGTGCCGTAGGCGGTTGGTCTGTGCGGTACCAGGGGGCTATTATTGGATTTTCCTGATGATCGGCTTTTGCACCATGATGCAAGTACTTTTCTTTTTGAGATTGGTTTTGGTCTTGATTTGTATCGGTTTCGATCAATTGTTTTTCTAATGGTGGTAATGCTAAACGGCTACGATCGGCGTAAGGTGGGTTTCCGGTCAAGTCGTAGTCGGCGATCGCGGAGTCTAGTTTTGGAAATTGGGGTGATTGTAAAAATTGATTGATTTCGGGTTCAGATAAGGCCCGATCGGCAATTGAAAAGCGTTTGACTTGCCCCAGCCAACCGCGATCGCCTGTTGCTTCATTGCCGACGACTAAGTTGAATTGTGGATCCCAATCGTTCAAGTGCATCATGGTGCTGAGTTTCCAAGTGATGCCGAACATTAATGCAATCCAGATTACAAGCGCGATGGTGATGGATTTTGGTTGTGACCAGCATTTTTTTAGCCGAGTGCCAATGGCAATAACGTATCGTTGCCAACCGAGGAGGCCGTAAGTTCCGCCGAGGGTTCCGCCAAGGGTGTTTGTGGATATATCAATGGCGCTGGTGCTGCGGTCAGGCAAGAAAAGTTGGAGACACTCGATCGTGAAGGTGAGAGCGAAACTCAGGCCCACAATGATTATCAGTTTTTGGAATAGGGGGAATCGTTTTGGATTGAGCCATTGGGATAGACCGTAACCCAAGGGCATAAAGAGAACAATGTTGCCAGAGACATCGAACCAATCGCTGGCGTTCCGAAAGAATTCTTTGATTGCATCTTTTTTGCCCCAAGCGATCGCTTGAAAATTGAATGGAAATAATGTCAGCATTACTATGAAGAGAATGCCGCCGAAAATCCAGAATTTTGAGTTAAGCCGATTACGCTGGTTCATGAGGTTGCAATTTGTAAACGAGTGGGAGCAGGAATTTGTTGGGCGATCGATCGCCCAATTTCGAGAGAAGCCGTGGCAGCGGGAGACGGGGCATTTAAAATATGTAATGCATTGTCATCGGGCACAATCAGAAAGTCGTCTACTAGTTTACCGTCAGGTTGAAGCGCTTGGGCACGAACTCCTGCATGAGTGGGAATTAAATCGTTAGCGGTGACTTCAGGAATGAGTCGTTGTAAGCTTTTGACAAATAAGGGTTTGAGTATTGATCGAAGTACTTCTTGAGTGCCTTGATCGGCGTGTTTGGATGCGAGTTTCCAAAACCCGGGATAGGTGAGAGTGTCTATTGAATCACGCAGGTCGAAGTCGGTTTTTTTGTAGCCTTCGCGCTTGAGACTGAGGACAGCATTGGGTCCGGCGTGAACGGTACCATCGGCCATGCGGGTGAAATGAACGCCAAGGAATGGGAAGCTAGGGTTTGGAACTGGGTAAATTAGACCTTTGACTAAATATCGTTTTTCGGGGATGAGTTCGTAGTATTCGCCTCGAAAGGGTATGATTTTGGCGCTTGGTTTGATGCCTGTGAGTTGGGCAATCCGATCGCACTGTAGCCCTGCACAATTGATTAAAAATGCTGTGTTGAATGCGCCTTGATTGGTTTCAATGGTATATCCCGATGGGGTTTTAATAAGATTTGAAACTAATGTATTCAATTTCAAATCTGCACCTTGTTCTGTTGCGATTTCGGCGTATTTAAGACAGACTGCGCGATAGTCCGCAATGCCTGTGGATGCGACGTGAATCCCTGCAATAGCGTTGACATGAGGTTCGTGGTTGTGAACTTCGTCGGGAGTAATTTCTGTGACCGGGAGATTATTTTGGAGACCTCGATCGTAAAGGTTTTTTAGGAGTGGAAGTTCGTGGGGTTCGGTCGCGATGATTACTTTGCCACAAACTTCGTGGGGCAGATTATGGGTTTGGCAAAATTCCACCATCGATCGGCTTCCGTCCCGGCAAAATTTGGCTTTGAAACTACCGGGTTTGTAGTAAATGCCAGAATGGATGACTCCGCTATTGTTTCCGGTTTGGTGATTGGCCCAATTGGATTCTTTTTCGAGGAGTAAGATTTTTGCATTTGGGTAGGTTTGACCCAGCGCCATTGCGGTTGAGAGTCCGACTATACCTCCGCCGACTATTGTGAAGTCATATAAGTCAGGCATGGTGACACCGAGAGTTAGGAGTGTTTAAAGAGTGTTTGTGATTTTGATGGGTTCGATCCCCCTAAATCCTCTTAGTAAGGGGGACTATGAGTTGGAACGATCGAATCCTAAATTGCCACGATCGTTGTCTCCACCCCCATCTCATCTAGCATTTTCTGAATTTCATTAGTATAAATGCCATTCATTAGAATGATTTCGTCGGGTTTGTATTCTTTTAGGACGTCTGGCGATCGGATTTCTTGGGCCACGCCGGGAATGAATTTACCTTGGCGATAGGGGTTGATGTCTACGATGCAATCAATTAGATCTAATGTGTTTAGTGTAGTTAGGAAGGCGACGCATTTAGAACCAGAACCCCAGACTGCAACTCGCTTTCCTTCGGCTTTCATGGTTTCTAGATGGGTTTTCCAATGATTTAGTTTAGGCCCGATCGCAGCGGCAAATTGTTCAACATTATTGGCTACATCTTGGACGCTTTCTTCGGCGGAATGAATCTTGGTGGAGATTCCCTGAATAGGTTTGGCTTCAATCATTAAATATTGATCGCCATAGTCTAAATATAAATCAATTACTTCAAATCCAGATTTACGGAATAGGCGGGCTAGGGTGCCGGGAGTGAAGTAGGAGCAATGTTCGTAGTAAATGTCTTCGTAGGCGGTTTCGCGCAAGACTCGCCCCATATCTGGGATTTCAAAAAATACAATAGTGTCATTACGATCGCCGATCGATCGACGCACGGTTTGAATTAATTCTTCGGTCTGATGAATATGTTCCAGAGTATGACGACAGCAAATGAACTCACCCACTTGATCGGCATGTTTTTCGGAATAGTATTCACCAAT
>JAYUEU010000272.1:0-4775 GCA_043739065.1 Synechococcales cyanobacterium
ATGCTATCGACTCCGGATGATGAATTACTGAAACGGTTTACTAAACAATGGCTCCCCGATCGTGAAGCGGCGCTCATTCTCAATTGCCAAACCTACAAAGCGATCGAAATTCTGTCCAACGCAGGTATCCGATGTCGCACCTCTCGCCGAAATTCAACCATCATGTATCAGCGTGGCGATGTTGAACGGATTGCTCTAGAGCGATTGGGTTCGCAATTGGGTGTAGATTCAGTCTAGGTGTAGCCTAATTTTAAGAAGACCTTATAGCTGAACGCACTTGGGCGATCGGTGCTGTATTTGATATTGACGAAGAGCACTAATACCTAAGAAAGCCAGATCCTTCTCAGGGCGTAATTGCGATGCCAAATTGGGTAAATATTGCCGGATCAGATTAGTAATAAATACCGTATCACCACCTGTAATGTAGATCGGACTACTCGGAAAGCGTGTCAGCCAATCTTGAATAAAACTATTCATACTAGATGCAATGCTATACAACACGCCACTTGAAATCGATTCAGCTGTGTTCATAGCCCATCGAGGTGGGAGCTTAATATTTTCCGGTGCCAGCGTTGGTAGTGCAGCAGTCGATTGTCCAAGTGACTGGAGCTGAAGTCGCAAACCGGGCAAAATTGCACCACCTACTAAACAACCATCAGCATCTGCACCCGTCAAAGTCATTGCGGTTCCACAATCAATTACTAAGGCAGCTCCCCCTGCCAACTGAACTGCTCCCCAAGCGG
The DNA here is from genome assembly GCA_043739065.1 of Synechococcales cyanobacterium. Taxonomy (GTDB): domain Bacteria; phylum Cyanobacteriota; class Cyanobacteriia; order Leptolyngbyales; family Leptolyngbyaceae; genus JAAFJU01. Next base: position 744 of record JAYUEU010000272.1, read on the forward strand.
CGATCGCTCTATCTCCCCCTAAAGTTGGGTAGGCGTCACCTAGTGGAATATCGCTCAAGGTTAACAAGTTCGATCGTAGATATTGTTGCCAAAACTGTGTTTGATGGGGAACTACCGAAATTATCCAGAGATCCGGCATATTTTCCCACTGTGGAAGCATAATGCTTTCGTCAATTAATTGACAACGGTGAAAATTAAACTGGTTAATAATCAAACGTTGAATCCTAAATGCATCTAAATGCGGCGTATCCCAACTTGCCTGCAATACATCCTCAGAAAACCAAGCCCAATGTAATCTTGAGTTACCAATAGACAAACCTAACCAATCATCAGACTTAACTGAACTATCGCTTAATCCAAATTTTCGGAATGTCTTACGAGATCGACTTGGAAGGGTCGAAAGGTTGATTTCTGTAGAGTAAAGGCGCATAAATCTTGGGGGATGAGATGATTGTCTAGCTCAAACGTAACTCTTTTACTTGTAACGGCCCTTTATAAACCGATCAGTTATTCAGTTATTTTAGGTAGATATAGAAAATAGTTGGTCAGCATATATTACGAAACTTTAGATCATTTGCAGTCTAAAAACAGTAAAAATCAGATGAATTACTGAGCTGATTTATGATTTTATTGATCGTAAAATCTAGAAATTCTTGTAAATTAATAAAAGCTAGGAAAGACTATTATTCAATCCTTTAAGAGATGAAATTTTCGCAAGGTAAAATCTGCAGGTCCTTCTTCACCTCACCGCTACCCTTCACTACTATGTGATATCCAAGTAGTATTGCTAAGAATTCATGGACACTCAAACTACCACTCGCCTCTAAGTGTAGCGATAGATCATGAAGCAACTTCATATTTTTTTTGGGACTAAGTTGGTTTTGCCAACGTCTCTCATGTCCCTACTAATAGCGATCAACCCTAAACGCTATATTCTTATTTTTCAAGGCAGCGGATCAGATTTTTAACAGATGGGTGTTCATCTGTTAAAAGTTTAGGATTATCTTTACATCCATTTTTGATGATATTCAAGTCGATTAAATGTTGGGCTGCGCTTTTTTTGAGGGCTGAGTCCTGTTCTTGTTTAGCGGCTTTATTAAGACCTACTTGTTCCAAAAGATTGATCAATTCAATCTGAATTGCAGTGTCATCGGGATTGTTCAATTTTGCAGTAGCCAAAGTATCGATCGCCTCATACCAAAGAGAATTATCGGCGTAACTTTGGGCACGATCGTTCACGGTTTTGCTAGCTTTCAGTAAGTCTTGTAGGGCGGGAGGCTCGTCGACGCGGGTGATGCTGGCGACGCGGGTGATACTGGCGGAGATGATTTTAGTAGTTTTATAGGGTTCAGCAGAATTGCAAATAACGCTAGCGGACCAATCATAATCTTTCCCAGTAATTAATTCTGAAGCATCTTTGGGATAGGGAATAGCTTGAAATCCTGGGGTTTTCGGTTGGATGGTTTGCTTCCACACTACTCCTAATTTTCCGACTTGACGGAGACGGATTTCAAGAGCTTGATCCCCGGTGAAGTAGGCGTATAGGGTCGGGCGAGCCAAGCTAGTTTGACCAATATGGTCGGTCGGGGAGAGGGTTGCAAGAAACAGCGATTTTTGTGACCCTGGACAGCTTGTATCTCCCATATTTCTCGTTCCTAAGCCTTCTGTCCGACTGGGGGACATACGTCCTGGTGGCTGATATTTAATCACATTTTCAGCAAATGCAGATTGATTTGGATTGGTGGCAATGAAGGTCTGAAGGCTTAGAAGAGCCAGAATGCTGGTGAGTAATGTTGTGAATTTGGATGGCATATCATTTAGCTCCTCAGTGTGCGTTCTTTCTTATCTTCTTGTTGATGCAACTTATCTTCTTGTTGATACAACTTATCTTCTTGCTGACATAAACAGGTTCCGTATTTATATGCATTTTTAGAGGATTACTTCGTTTAAATCAGTGATTAGAGATGAATCTGCTTATGATCCCGTATATTCTCTATCTAGGATGGGCAGTTGGCAGTGACGGTGAAGGGAGAGAGTTAGTTCCCGGTTTTTACTAATAAGTTTTTACTAATAAGTTGTTGTGGTTTCTGTGTCGGGGTGCTCTGGGGCAGGGTATAGAAGTGATAAAATTTGGTAAACGTCGGTAGATTGTTCACGACCTTTGAGTTGAACTGCTCCAATAAATTTGGATGGAAATAAGCCGTCCGTACATTTTTGTGTTGTATCACTAATTAAAATTCGACAGATTCCACCATCAATGGATTTGTCGTAACTTTCTAAACGTGCGGCAATATTTACGGTGTCACCGATGGCAGTAAAATCCATCCGTTGATGCCCGCCAAGACTTCCCGTGACGGCAGTTCCGGTGGCAATACCGACGCGCATTTGAATCATGGGTTTCCCGGCAATCCGCCAACGTTGATTGAGTTTTTCTAGTGCTTTACCCATATCTATTGCACAGCGAATGGCGCTTTCGGCATCTTGATTAATTTGGGCTTGTGTTTCTCTGGCCAAGGGCACGCCAAATAATGCCATGATCGCGTCGCCAATGAATTTATCAATAACAGCACCATGTTCAACAGTGACCTGTGTCATGGCACTCATGTATTCATTCAGCCATTCCATTAGGTCTTCTGGATCGGTTTTTTCGGAAATGGTGCTGAAGTCTTTAATGTCGGTAAAAATTACGGTTACGGCCATCTTTCGACCTTTGACATGACCGTTGGTAATCAGTTGATCCCGATCGGCCCAAATGATCTCGGCTACTTTAGGACTAACATATCGCTCGAATAGATTCATCATCACTTTGCGATCGGTGCGTTCTTGACTGGCGACATATCCGGTTAGAGCGATCGCGGTCATGCCTATGGCCACAGCAGGCGGCATTAATGGAATCCACCAACCTTGTAAAAATGCGTAGTAGGTTAATAGTAATAACGTGCCTTCGGATAAGCTAATGGCCAAGATGGCAAGTCGGGGCGATCGGATGAACCAGGCGATCGCGCTGCCGATACAGGCCCACCCAAAAATCCAGAGGTGTTCGCGCCAATCCACTAGGGGAATCCCATAGATCATTTTGGGTGGGTCGGTCCAAACTTGTAGCTGGGGACGATCGTTAAGTGCTGCGCTAAGGATTTGGCTGATGAGGTTGGCATGAATTTCGACCCCGTAGGTCTTTTCGGGGCTGGTAAGTGTGTTGTCGCTGTAGGGGGTGTAGAAAAAGTCCTTCAGGCTTTCGGCGGTGGGTCCAATTAGGACAATTTTGTCTTTTAGGGCGTTGGACGGCAAGGTTTTTAGGTCTTGCATGGAGTAGGTTCGGAAGGAACGGCTGGCTCCTCGATAGTTCAGCAATATTTGGTAGCCTCCGGCATCAGCGTTAATGTAGCTACCATCGTAGGCTTCAAAGATTGGAAAAATGCTGCGGTTGAGTTTTAGTGCGGGATTGGTTGGGTTGGCTGCGATCGGGGTAATGCCATCTTTTTCTAGGTAGATGAGAGCGAGACGTAGTCCTAAACTGGCTAAAGATTTGCTGCCGTCGGGAGTGGTCCAGTACATCATGGCGCGGCGCAGTTTGCCATCACCGTCTATTAAAATGTTGTTTGAGCTGGTTTGACCGAGTGCTTTGAGGACTTGGGATGGATTGACGCTGGACCGATCGCGGTTGCCGCTACGTTTTTCGATGCCGATTAGATTGGGTGTGGTTTTGAAGACTTGGTTAAGTTCTTGGTTGCCGGGTTCGACGGGGAAGTCGCGAAATAAATCGAGTCCGATCGCTCTTGGCTGTTGTTTTTTGATGGTGTTGATTAAGCCAGCCAGGGCTTTGTCGTCTATGGGGTAACGTTCTAGGGATTGTAGGTCTGATTCACTGATGCCAACGATGACGACGCGTTCGTCTAAGGCTTCGCGGGGCCGCATCCGAAAGAATTGGTCGAGGGCCATCCATTCGATCGGTTGCAGCCAACCCAGTAGTCGGAGAGCAATGATGGCGATCGTAATGGTAGGGGCGGTTCCCCAGAGGGCAGTGCGGTGAAG
>JAYUEU010000273.1:0-18536 GCA_043739065.1 Synechococcales cyanobacterium
TTCAGGTAAGGAATCCGTGGATTCAAAACTTTGAGTTAGCACAGAAAGATCGTCCATAGGAAAACTCTGATATGGACGGTAGGCAATGACTCCAAAACCAGGAAACCATAACCCCCGTCTTGACGGTTGGCTTATTTCAGGAATATACCTAGAATGCCCGAGATCGAACTCTGAATTAACAGATCCGTTGTAATCGGTCAGAACTAGACTCAACAAACATATAAAGCTTGTAGGTTTCCTACTACTTCTTTCTCTCAGCTTCCAGAATTATCCGTAACTTATTCGATTTCTCCCACATCTCTTCATCAAAGTGTTACTCCCAACAAAAATCTTTGCAGCTTTACTCTTAAACGAAGCAACCATCAGTAAAGTTCCAGCTAAATCCGTATTTCCTCAGGTTTACTAACTCGGGACATCAAAATATTAAGGGCATCCACAGGCGTGACTTGGCCTTGGAGCAGACGACTGACCTGTTGGGTGATGGGCAAATCGATCGCGGCATGGGTGGCGAGTTGGATCAAAACCATACAAGTATTAATGCCTTCGGCGGTGCCTTCTAAGGTGGCGAGAACTTGGTCAATGGTTTCACCCTGGGCTAGACGATAGCCGACTTGGTAATTACGACTGAGCGGACTGCTACAGGTGGCCATCAAATCGCCCATCCCCGCTAACCCGTAAAGCGTATCGGCCTTCGCACCCCAATAGCCTGCAATCCGAATCATTTCCGCTAAGCCACGGGTAATTAATGCCGATTGAGCATTAGTCCCCAGGACTAGACCATCACAGGCTCCAGTCGCGATCGCAATCACGTTTTTTACAGCACCTGCCAGTTCGACTCCGGTGGGATCCGCATTGGTGTAGACCCGAAACCGCTGTGAGTTAAATAAGGCTTGGACCTGTTGAGCGGCCTTGTCATTATGACTGGCGACCACTGTAGCCGCAGGTTGTCTGTGCTGGATTTCTTTTGAGAGATTTGGACCCGAAAGAACAGTAATGGCAGCGATCGGAAATGCTTCTTGCCAAATTTCTGAAGGTCGTTTAGGTAAATGCTCCAAACTGCTGTGAACTGAAGCTTCTAATCCCTTAGTTGCAGACACAATGGAAATAGCTGAAGTAGACTGCGGGAGATTTAATCGCTGAATTTTCTCGACAACCTCTCGCACTCCTTTCATAGAAACCGCACAGACCCAAAGTTCGGAGTCCGTCAAAGCATCTTTGAGTGACAGAGACGATCGCCGATACCACTGGGTCACATCGTGATTATTTTCCTTCACTAGCTCCGCCAAGGTCGAACCCCAAGCTCCACCCCCGATCACTGTGACTTTCATCGTGCAACCGTCAGAACTTCAACGGGCGATGGATTCAAGCTCGGTTTTATACGGGGAAACCGTTCCATCAACGATCGCACTTGACCTGCATGGTACGAACTTCGGGTTAAGGGCGACGACACGACTTGTAAGAAGCCGATCGATTCTCCATAAACTCGCCACGCATCAAATTGATCAGGCGTAACAAATTCTTTTACACCCAAATGTTTTTGAGTGGGCTGGAGATATTGCCCGATCGTCACAATATCGCAATCGACGGCTCTCAAATCTCGCAATGTTTCCCGCACTTCCTCATCACTTTCACCCAGACCCACCATGATCCCAGATTTTGTATAGACCCAAGGCGCATAGCTCCGGCTTTGTTTCAGCACTTCCATCGATCGTAAATAATTCCCCTGGGGCCGAACACCACGATAAAGCCGTGCAATGGTTTCAGTATTGTGATTCAACACGTCAGGATGGGCATCTAGAATGACGAATAAGGCATCCCAATTGCTACATAGATCAGGAATTAGAAGTTCTATTGTAGTTCCGGGCGATCGGTCCCGAATTTCTTCAATACAACGGACAAACTGCGACGCACCACCATCAGGCAAGTCATCTCGATTGACTGACGTAATCACCACATGATTCAATCGCATTCGACTAACGGCTTCACCCAACCGAATTGGCTCAGTGGGATCCAGCGCTTGAGGCTTTTTCTCGAAATCAATATCACAGTAAGGACAAGCCCTCGTACAGGCCGGACCCATAATCAAAAAGGTAGCGGTTCCGCTATTGAAACATTCACCAATATTCGGGCAGGATGCCTCTTCGCAAACAGTATTGAGACTGAGGTCACGTAGGGTTTCGGTCACAGCTCCGATGCGTTCCCACTGAGGAGCCTTCACACGTAGCCAATCGGGTTTTACAGTCATGGCAATCTCAATCTTCTGAATCTAAGGAAGGAGGTTAGTCGTCAAGTTAAATTATTCTAACAAGTTTTGTGAAAGACTATCCGTGTCGCCATGGGACTTTCGCGTCAAATATGCGTCAAGTGTCTCACCAATTCCCCAAACCCGATTCCGGCCTCTTCAGCAGTCCAATAGTTGGGTAGATGCACGAGCTGGTCTACGTAACGATTCAGATTTGCGACCCCAACGGAGAGCGGAAAGGTAAACAAGGTCTCATCATTTGGACTGTCGCCCACTGTGACCACGGACTCTGGCGAAAGCATAGAAAAATGCTGGCTTAAGACTTGATGCAACGCCGCAGCTTTAGTTTGAGAGGACGGTTTGATGTGACATTGAACGGTGCTGTAGGTGAATGAATAGCCGTCTAATTGGCAGAGCCGATCGATTTCTTTCAAATCAGCCTGACTCAATTCAGCCACATCAAACGTCCAATCCGTCAGCCGAAACCGATTGTCTGGAGATTCTTGAAGCTGGGGAAATCGTTGCTGTAATTTTTTATAGGTCTCCGCTAACCGTTTTCGATGGTTTTCTGGCAATGGGACTAAAAATTCGCCAATACCACCTCGATCGGATTCTGGACCAGAGGATGGGTAATAAATTCCGCCATTTTCAGCGATCGCGCCCACAATAGGCAAATAATGAAGCACTCCGCTCACCCACCCCGCCGATCGTCCTGTCACAATTACAACCGGAATTCCGGCTAAGGCCAATGTTTCTAGATCCTGTAATAACGCGGAACTAAATCGTCCCGATCGCGTTAGGGTTCCATCCATATCCGTCGCAACTAACCCAACTCTGGATACATCCAACGTTGAAATTGAAGCTTGCCAATCCTGTCTCGGAGCCTGTTGCCAAGGTGTCATGTTGAAAGTGAAAATTTTGTTCTATATAGGGCAACCTATATCTATCCATACCATTAGTCTAGATCTGGTTATTAATCTAGATCCTATGTATTCACCTCTAGAATCAGTATTAGATAGTCTTATACAGCTTCATTAACAATTATCATCCCTTACTACTGCCATGCCCACCTCCATAGTCCATCCCGTATTAGCCCAAGTCTCTAAACCAAAGGCCACGATCGCAACACCTACGATCGCACCTAACAACACGGCCGCGAACACCAATGGTTTGGTCTCGCCCATTTGGCAATACAGCACCTTGGGATTAGCCCTTGCTATTTCGGCCTTGGGGATCACGAGTGCCCTACAACATCGCCGTCTGACAAAGAAGCTCAGATTTGAAACCCTGAAGAATCAAGAAATGCACCGTCGGATTGAAGTGGCGGCGGGTACTATTACTAAAATGGAAAAGAATCCCGACTTAATTCATTCTCGGGATGTGAACTTGGATTATTTACGGATGCGGATGTCTGAGGAGCGATTCCGGTTTGAAATTGTTAACCAAGTTAAAATTAAAATTAAACAACAAATCACAGTGGCCTTGCGACCCACTCAAGTACAGGACGGCGAACTTGGGGTTGCTAGCACTGGACGACAAATCGATCAAATCTTTGACGTTGAACACCACCCTGAGGGCCTACCCAAGGGAACGAAGCGTGTTCTATTCCGAGTTGAGATCAAAATTGTTAAACTCCCGACCCAAGCTACCTCCCAAACTATTAATCAAATTACAGATTGTATCGAGACCTTCCTTAGCCCAGGTCAAGAGAATGATTCGTGGCAACCCACCATTCAAGGTCGCCTCGCCAATATGTACTGGGACCAAGCCGCAAAACCAACTCCCCGAGTCCTGCTGGAACAAACGCAAGAAGGCGCAAATGTCACGTTCCGAACTAATCGGATTACCAAAGGTTAGGTCTGTATTTAGTCAGGTCAATATTTAATCAGGCCAATATTCAGTCAGGTCAATCAAAAAATATGAATTTAGACATAGAGAATGATTAACTTGAAAAGATTAACTTGAAAAATTGATCTCATTTCTAAAATCCCCGATATACTGAATCATTCTTTTAGAAGATTTATCTATTATGAATTTTAGCGTTTTAACTTCAGATTTTAAAAAACAACTCCAACAACAGCGCAGTCGATTGCTCAAAGAACGCGACGGCATTGTGAAAGCGGCGGTTGCCCAAGCAACTCAAACTGTAGATGAAAATATTTCTCATATCAATGCGTTGTTAGGCGAAGCCACTGCGTTGTCTGCCAAGAGAGCCTATACTCGGCAATCTAAAGTAGATACGATCGCGGTGCTCCCCAATGCCCCAAAGGGTAAAGCTATGTTGTCTAAATCGACTACAACAAAAGCCGAAACAAAAAACAAATTGAGCAGTGCTAAATTAAAGACTGCTAAATTGAATAATGATGCGGCATCGCCTGAATTAGAATCTGCATTCTCAGGCTTAACTCCAGCCCAAGCGATCGTTCAAGTTTTGCAAAGAGCATCCGGTCGCATCTTTAATGTAGACGAAGTGATTGCTGGAATTTATGGCGTAGTCAATGCAGATGTGATGCCGAAGACTCGTCAAAAGATTGGAGTAACCTTAGGACATTGTGCCCGTCGTGGTGAATTCACGAAAGTTCAGGATATGCCAGCTCAATATCGGTGGGATGGCTAGTCTAATTGGTTGGCTAGTTTATCAGTTGCAGTTTAAGTGAGAATGCTATGGTATTGATTGGCCTTTTCACTTAAATCCAAACGCATCATGCAATCCACAACCCAGCACGATCCGATTCATGTTATTGGCGGTGGACTCGCCGGAACTGAAGCCGCTTGGCAGATTGCTCAAGCAGGTGTTCCGGTGGTGTTACATGAGATGCGTCCGTTAGTGAAGAGTCCCGCACATCACAGTGAGCATTTGGCCGAGTTAGTCTGTAGTAACTCCTTTGGGGCACAGTCACCCGATCGGGCCTCAGGACTAGTGCATGAGGAACTGCGACGTTTGGGATCAATTGTGATGCAGAAAGCCGATGAACATCATGTTCCGGCGGGCGGAGCTTTGGCGGTCGATCGAGGGGTCTTTGGTAATGATTTAACCCAGACTTTGGCCAATCATCCATTAATTGAGTTGCGGCGTGGGGAGGTTCAGTCGATTCCTTCTGATGGTGTCGTGGTGTTGACAACGGGACCGCTGACCACCGATGCTCTGGCCGATGATTTGCGGCGGGTGACGGGCATGGAATATATGAGCTTTTTTGATGCGGCCAGTCCGATCATCGTGGGTGAATCGATTAATTGGGATATTGCGTTTTTGGCCTCACGGTACGATCGGGGTGAAGCAGCTTATTTGAATTGCCCGATGGATAAGCCCCAGTATTTAGCCTTTTGGCAAGCTCTATGTGCAGCCGAACAGGCAGAATTGAAGGACTTCGAGCGAGAAACAGCGAAGTTTTTTGAAGCCTGTTTACCAATAGAGGAAATGGGAAAACGGGGCGAAGATACGATGCGTTATGGTCCACTCAAACCCGTGGGACTATTTGATGCGCGCAATGGTGATTTTAGAGAAAATAAACAACTGCGCCCCTATGCCGTAGTTCAACTGCGCCAAGAAGATAAGGCGGGTCAACTTTGGAATATGGTTGGCTTCCAAACCAATCTGAAATGGGGCGAACAAAAGCGCGTATTTCAGATGATTCCGGGATTGGAAAATGCGGAATTTGTGAGAATGGGGGTGATGCACCGAAATACCTTCATCAACTCTCCCGAATTACTGTATTCAACGCTTCAATTTAAATCACGACCAGATCTGCTGACTGCTGGCCAAATCAGCGGAACCGAAGGCTATACGGCAGCGAGTGCAGGCGGCTGGTTGGCGGGAACCAATGCAGCGCGGATCGTGTTGGGCAAAGACCCGATCGCGTTGCCTGTTACCACCATGATGGGGGCGCTGTTTGAATTCATTAGTTCTGCATCGCCGAAGCATTTCCAGCCCATGCCACCCAACTTTGGCATCTTACCGACATTGCCGACCAAAGTGCGCAGTAAACAAGAGCGCTATGGTCAGTACCGCGATCGGTCCTTTAGTGATTTGGCCGAGTGGGCGACCCAAAACCAAGTTAAGCTGCATCCAACCCGCTATGCAGAACTCGCGCAAGAGGCATTGACACAAGAAACACTGGCACAAGAAGTCCAAACAGAACTTCCATTGTCTGCATAAATGTATGATTGGGGCTTGGTTTAGTTATTATTATCTGAAGCGTGATTTCGAGCTTGGTGAATCGCCTACTGACTATTGATGTCTAAAGTGTTCAAAATAACTTGATGTCTAAATTGTTGAAAATAACTTGTTGGCCGGGAACTTGATCTGTCACCTAAGATTCATATTAGGCAGAACGACTGTGCTAGTATTCTGTGACAGTTTGAGGCGGTTGACAGGTTTAAATACCGGGTTTTTGCCCTTGTGCTTGGCTCAGTTATAACTTCGAGACTTATTATTTTGTGGTGGTAGAGGAGTAACAAACGTGACGAAGCGATTCATGGGGGATTCTACGATCTTGCCTCATAAAACCTATCCAGAACCTGTCCGTGTGGGGGTTGTGGGTATAGGGAATATGGGCCAGCATCATGTCCGGGTTCTGAGTTTAATGAAAGACATCAAACTCGTAGGCATTTCGGATGTGAATGTCGATCGTGGAATTGATACGGCCAGTCGGTACCAGACGCATTTTTTTGAGGATTATCGTGAGTTACTGCTCCATGTGGACGCAGTTTGCATTGCGGTACCGACTCGGTTTCACCATGAGGTGGGGCTAGCGGCACTGAAAGCGGGGGTTCATGTTTTGATTGAGAAACCGATCGCGGCGACAATCTCAGAAGCAGAATCTTTGGTGAATGCAGCGGCTGACGTGGGGTGTTTGTTGCAAGTCGGTCATATTGAACGATTTAATCCTGTATTTCAGGAATTGAGCAATGTGTTGAAAACCGAGGAGCTGGTGTCGTTGGAAGCCCATCGTATGAGTCCCTACAGCGATCGTGCCAATGATGTCTCGGTAGTTCTAGATTTGATGATCCATGACATTGATCTCTGTCTAGAACTGGCCAACTCGCCCGTTGTGAGATTGACCGCGAGCGGCAGCCGTGCTAGTCAATCGTCGCAGTATTTAGACTATGTGACTGCGACCTTAGGGTTTGCTAATGGCATTGTGGCGACATTGACGGCCAGCAAGATTACCCATCGTAAAATACGTCGGATTTCGGCTCACTCAAAACGATCGCTAACGGAAGCTGACTTTCTAAACAATGAAATTCAGATTCATCGATCGAGTACCGGAATTCCGTCGAGTCTTAGCCCCACCAGTTTTTCACGGCCCACCTTGTATCGTCAAGACGGCATTGTTGAAAAAGTTGCGATCGGTCGGGTTGAGCCGCTGTATGCAGAACTCGAACACTTTGTCGCTTGTGTCCGTGGTGGATTGCCTCCATTCGTGGGCGGAGAACAGGCGTTGAAGGCATTGCGGTTAGCCAGTTTGATTGAACAAATGGCAATGGACGGTCAAGTTTGGCATCCGGTGGAGCTAGATTCGGTTGCAATTGAAACCCCGATGATGGCCGTCTAACTAGGATTACGATCGGTCTTACTTGTCAGCCTTAATTGATCAAGAGAAGACCGATCGTATTTTTTTGGATTAATCATCCTGTTATTTGATTTATCTAATGATGTTATGGCTGTGACTTTGTATACGCCACGCTTGATTGTTCGGCTGGCAACCCAAGAAGATATTCCCGCAATTCTGGCGCATTTAGTTGAAAATCGTGATTTTTTAGTGCCTTTTGAACCCCTTCGTCCGTCGGATTTTTACGATCGGAGCTATTGGCGGCAACAGGTGATTCGTAGCTTTCAACAATTTCAGGCAGGTCATGCGCTGCGATTATTTTTATTTGAACGAGATGCGCCGAAAGTAGTAATTGGCAGTATTAATTTTAATAATTTCATTTACTATCCGTTTTATTGTTGTAGTGTGGGCTATAGCATTGCTGAATCAAAGCAAGGAATGGGATTGATGCGAGAGGCATTGAATGTGAGTATAGTTCATGTCTTTAATGCCATGGATTGCCATCGAATTCAAGCGAACTACATGCCTCGAAATCAGCGTAGTGGTAATCTTTTGAAGGGCTTAGGCTTTACGGTGGAAGGAGAAGCAAAAGATTATTTGTTAATTCATGGAGTATGGGAAGATCATGTATTGACAAGTTTGACCAATTTGAATTGGAGGGTGACGGGCTAATCATAGATGAGCAGAAATGGGTGAACGCAATGTCTTCCGAGTTAACGTCTTCAGAGTCTAAGTTCTCAGAGTCTCATTTTGTTCAAGGTTTTACCATTGCTGCGATCGCAACCGCTATTGTTCCTGAACAGGGAAGCGTCGGAATTGTCCGACTATCTGGAGCGGAGGCACTGGCGATCGCACAAGTTATTTTCAAGGCTCCAGGTCAACAGCAATGGGAAAGCCATCGAATTTTGTATGGCTACATTACTAATCCAAAAACAAACGAGCGGATTGATGAAGCATTACTCATGATCATGCTGGCTCCCCGATCGTATACCAAAGAAGATGTTGTAGAGTTTCATTGTCATGGTGGAATGATTGCAGTCCAGCGGGTTTTGCAATTGTGCATTGAATCTGGGGCAAAGCTGGCGCAACCGGGCGAGTTTACACTGCGGGCTTTTTTAAATGGGCGTTTGGATTTAACCCAGGCAGAAAGTATTTCAGATCTAGTGGGCGCAAAATCTCCACAAGCGGCAGCGACAGCATTGGCTGGAATTCAGGGGAAACTCGCTCAGCCCATTCGAGAAGTACGATCGGTTTGTTTAGATATTTTGGCCGAAGTTGAAGCCCGAATTGATTTTGAGGATGATTTACCTGCGCTTCAACTCCAAAGTATTCGGACTAGTTTGATCAATGCCATTACACAAGTCACCGAAATTTTGAATACAGCCGATCGCGGTGAACTCTTACGAACAGGACTCAAACTTGCGATTGTTGGTCGGCCCAATGTTGGAAAATCGAGTTTATTGAATGCGTGGAGTCGTTGCGATCGGGCTATTGTGACAGATTTGCCGGGGACAACGCGGGATGTTGTGGAGTCGCAGCTTGTTGTAGGCGGGATTCCGATTCAAGTTTTAGATACAGCAGGGATTCGGGAAACGGACGATCGCGTCGAAAGCATTGGGGTCGAACGATCGCGTAAAGCAGCTCTAGAGGCAGATTTAGTATTATTTACAATAGCGGCAGATCAAGGTTGGACGGCTGAAGAAGATGCCATTTACGATCAGATTAAGACGCGATCGTTGATCTTTGTGATTAATAAGGTGGATTTGGACGGCGTGGAAATGGTGATCGAGAAGATTCATAATTTGACACAGGGACGAGCTGCTATTGTGCAAACGATCGTTCAAACCGTTGCTCAAACAATAGGAGAAACAGCAGCAGAAATAACAGCAGAGAAGACTGTTGGCATTGAAGATCTAGAACAAGCTATTTTGCGCACCGTTAATCAAGGAACAGCACAGCTTGGGAATGTGGATTTTGCCATTAATCAACGTCAATCCAGTGCGCTGATCAATGCAAAGACAGCCCTTGAACAGGTGCAACTTACCATGGATAATCAACTTCCCTTAGATTTTTGGACCATTGATTTGCGCGGTGCGGCCCAAGCGTTGGGTGAAATTTTGGGGGAAGATGTAACGGAATCCGTACTCGATCGAATTTTCAGTCGCTTCTGTATTGGCAAATAAATCTGGAAATAAATTGGGGTGTAGAAAACCCTATCAACTTCAAAGATCTTTAAGCGAAGGTTAACCTCTATACTAAAGTTTTCTCACTGGACATCCTAAGGACTTTCTTTATGTTCCCGACTGAAGATTTGCTTGTTGCCAACCATGAACACCCAGACAAGCCCGAAGAAGCTTGTGGAGTTTTTGGTGTATTTTCCCCAGGGGAAGATGTTGCAAAGCTGGCGTATTTTGGTTTGTTTGCACTTCAGCATCGGGGACAGGAGTCGAGTGGAATTGCGACTTTTGACGATAACAAAACGGTGCATCTCCATAAAGACATGGGCCTAGTCGCACAGGTTTTTAATGAGACTATTTTGAATACGCTACCCGGACCGATGGGCGTGGGACATACGCGCTATTCGACCACGGGTTCAAGTCGTGCCGTGAATGCCCAGCCTGCGGTCGTGAAGACAAGTCGGGGTTCTTTAGCCTTGGCCCATAACGGGAATTTGGTAAATACTGCCATACTACATCAGGAGCTATTGGAGCGTAGCCATAATCTCCTGACGACGACAGATTCAGAAATGATTGCCGTGGCGATCGGGGAAGCGGTAGATGATGGTGCGGAGTGGACGACCGCGATCGCCACGGCCTGCAAGCGATCTGTTGGGGCGTTTAGTTTGGTGATTGGGACTCCGGATGCCTTGTATGGAACAAGGGATTCAAGTGGGGTGCGGCCTTTGGTGCTTGGAACGTTGCCACGGGAGTCTCCGACTGATCCGATTCGCTATGCATTGGCTTCAGAGACCTGTGGATTAGATATTGTTGGGGCTGATTTTGTTCGAGAGGTAGAGCCGGGTGAGCTAGTTTGCATTACGGAAACTGGAATTACTTCAACCCGATGGGCTGAGAAAGTCGATCATAAGCTCTGCATTTTTGAGATGATCTATTTTGCACGGCCCGACAGTGTGATGAATGAGGAAACGCTGTATACCTATCGGATGAGAATTGGTCGGCAGTTGGCTAAAGAATCGACGATCGATGCCGATATTGTCATTGCAGTCCCGGATTCTGGAATTCCAGCGGCGATCGGCTTCTCTCAGGAATCGGGAATTCCCTATGCTGAGGGATTGATTAAAAATCGGTATGTAGGACGAACATTCATTCAGCCTACTCAAGCCATGCGGGAAGCCGGAATCCGCATGAAGTTAAATCCGCTAAAAGATGTGCTGAAGGGTAAACGGGTCATTATTGTTGATGATTCAATTGTTCGTGGGACGACCAGCCGAAAGATTGTCCAAGCATTGCGGGATGCAGGTGCAACGGAAGTTCATATGCGAATTTCGTCTCCACCTGTGACCCATCCTTGTTTCTATGGTATTGACACCGATAATCAAAGTCAGTTGATTGGGGCAAAAATGACAATATCGGAAATTGCAGACCATATTGGTGCGGATTCCCTAGGCTATCTGTCGCTGGATGGAATGCTGAAGACAACACATCAAGATACAAGCCATTTTTGCTCAGCCTGTTTTAATGGCAAGTATCCGATCGAGATTCCTGAAGTGCTAAAACGATCGAAGTTGATATTGGAAACAGCGTAAGTCGATTAGCTCGTAAATACTTGAGAGTCATGATCGATCGTTTTCGGGCGTGACTCTCAAGTATTGAATTTTACAAATGAACCTGCCCCAAAATCATACATAACCGATCGTAATCATCTTTCAACAACACATTCAACATTCGTCCCGCCGCCACTAACCACTTCCGATCGGCCTTACGCAAACGATAGATTTCTCGTAATGTTGCTGCTACTAACGCTTCTATGGGCGCACCGGATACCTGTAATAGGGTCCGCAAAAAATCCATTGATTCGGTGAATTCTAAAACTTCGTCCGTTGAACAGGCGTGAACTCCTTGATGAATCTGGGGCGGACGAGGTGGGAGATGTTGAAAAAAGCGATTGTAGGATTTCTTGTCTGGGAGTTCATAGCCAACGATCGCCGATCGGAACTCTGTCTTCAACATTGCAAAAATTTGAGGTTGCTGTTCGCGCAATTCTTCCAATGACATTCCCAAGGCCCGTGCCCGATGTACCCCATCAATCGGAGCCGTCGTTGCATGATAGACCACGGCATAAATAGTGTTGCCAGACTCCTCATCCCGCGATCGAACCCACGACCCAAAAGGCGGCATCACCGGAAAACCCAAGTCCTCCGGATCAATGCATTGCGCCAAGAACTCAGTGGTAGAGGTTTCGACGACCTCGGCAAAATGAGGTGAAGATCTCACAGCAGGTTCAAATCCTGGCAACGGCAAACGCATTATTTGCCCTTCTTAGCCGCCGAGACGACTTCAACGCCTTCGAGTTCAGACATCCTAAATGTCACAAGCTTATCCCACGGCCCTTGTTCAAACAGTACCGCAACCCGACCGTCCGTCACGCGCTGCACTAATCCTTGAAAGCCATAGTAAGTATCATTGACATTCATCACACGAACAATAGATCCGGGGAAAATCATAGTATTTCCAAATGAATTAGCACATTGAATAGAGACTTGTTTCTTAAAACTTCTCCTGTTTTTTAGTTTAGCGTGAGTTCTACCCTTACGAGCATTTAGAACTAAATTAAGAGCTAAATTTCCTAAGCTCATCCCAAAGGTGACGAGCGAGGGAAATCTAAATCTAAATCTAAATTCTGACCCCTAAGGCTTAAGCGCAAAGATTTTCAGAATCACCTCTTCAACGACTTTATCCGGTGTCGAAGCGCCAGATGTAATCCCAACGACTAGTTCTCCATCGGGCAACCAGTTCTCAAGTCGTTCTGAATCACCCGTCAATGGCTTATGTTGAATGCAATTGCCCGGACCAATCCGATCGCTACTGTCGATGTGAAATGATGGAATAGTTCGATCGACTGAAATCTCCTGTAAATGTGTTGTATTGGACGAGTTATAGCCGCCAATCACTACCATTAAATCTAGCTTTTTCTCAACTAATTCAAACATTGCATCCTGACGCTCTTGTGTGGCATCACAAATAGTATTGAAGGCTAGGAAGCGATCGTTCAATTCGGCAGGACCATATTTTTTCATCATGGTGCGCTCGAAGATTTTACCAATTTCTTCGGTTTCGCCTTTAAGCATAGTCGTTTGATTCGCAACCCCGACCCGCTCAAGATCACGATCGGGATCAAATCCTTGAGACATAGCATTTTTAAATGTAGCTAAAAACTCTACTTTATCGCCGCCATTGAGAATATAGTTTGCAACATATTCAGCTTGCGATCGATTTAAAACTATTAAATACACGCCTGCGAATGAACTTGTGGCAACGGTTTCTTCGTGGTTATATTTACCATGAATAATAGAAGTATGAGTAGTTTTTTTATGCTTCTCGACCGTATTCCAAACTTTGGAAACCCAAGGACATGTGGTGTCTACGATCGTACAACCCCGATCGTTAAGCAATTGCATTTCTTGAACACTCGCTCCAAATGCAGGCAAAATTACCACATCACCATCGGCAACAGGCTCAAAATTTTTCTCACCATTCTCAAGTTCAATAAACTGAACATTCATATCTTTCAGCCGTTGATTGACCGATGGATTATGAATGATTTCATTAGTGATCCAAATCCGATCGCTGGGGAAATGCGTTCTTGCCTCATAAGCCATGGCCACGGCCCGCTCTACACCCCAACAGAAGCCAAAAGACTGGGCTAAGTGAATGGTAACATTGCCGCGTTTAAGGATATAGTTCTTCTCACGAATCTCACGGATTAGATCACTTTGATATTCCGTATTCATCACATCCATCGCTTCATTGGTATGTCCGAAACCGCGACGATGGTAATTATCAGAATTATTTAAACTTCGTTTGAATGCTTTAGTATCCATGGCATCGATTGAAGTCGGCATTGTCGTATCTATTGTTGTCGTATCCATTTTATATCGCTCCCTAATTTAGGCCCGTTGTCTTGATTATCCCAGTAAGCCATTATTCCACTAAGCCAACCCTCCACTAAGTCAACCATTCGCGAATCAGGCGATTTACTTCTGCTGGGGCATCATCATGAGGGCAATGTCCTGCATTAATATAGGCTTGTTTTACGCTTGGGTAATGGGTTTTAAACCGATCGCCTCGTACCACCGGATCGCCGATCCACGGATCTTTCTCACCCCAAATAATATAGAGCGGTTGGGTCATGGTTTCGAGTAATTCATCCATGGGCTTTCCCTTGGGCGATCGGAACACCAATGAAAATACTTTAGACGCGCCTTCGTCACAAGCGGGACGGTAGATGTCATCAATCAGCTCATCCGTCACCTCGTCTTTATTCACGTAGACTTGCATCAAAGTTTTGCGAATATATTTTTTATTTTGAACAAATTTAAAGATAGCCCAGCCAAACCAATCCTGGTCGAGCAGTCCTTTCATCACCGAACCCATCGCTTGCTGTGTGGGCGTTTTCTTCTGGTCTTGTTTGGCATAATCCTCACTAAACCCTCCGGCTGGATTTAGCAAAATTGCGCCTGCTGCTTGGTCTGGAAACCGAGACGCTGTGGCTAGTGCGGCATAGCCTCCGATCGAATTTCCCGCAATCACTGCCGGACGACCAATAATCTCTTTTACAAAGTCACTCAACTGCTCACACCATAGGTCGGAACTGTAGGCGGTGTCAGCTTTTTCCGATCGTCCAAAGCCTAACAAATCGATTGCATACACCTCAAAATCGTCTTTCAACACTGCAATATTCTTTTTCCAGTGATCCGTCGAAGCCCCAAAGCCGTGAACCAACAATAGCGGAGGCCGATCGTTACGAGTTCCAGCTTTAACGTAATGAATTTTAAATCCTCGCCAAGTCCAATATTGACTAGCAGCGACTTCGAGGGAGAGGGCGATCGTCATGGGGATGATGTTAGAAAAGGTTTTTGTATTAATTATTGTAAAGGATCTTACAGGTAAGTTGATTTCGCGATCGCCCTACCAGACTACATACCTTACCAAACTAGATTGAGATTCAATTCAAATTCAGGCAATACCGCTTCACCAGAAATCATGGTTGGCTGAATCAAAATTTCAGCAGGTTTTCCCAATTGATACTCTAAAAGGCGATCGATTTCTACATTGCGATGTTTACGCTCGATTAACCACCCCCAACCGCACACCATTATCCCTATACTCGATCATTTTTGTTCTCAACATCGCCATCGAGTCAGTTTTCGATCGCAACTCCAAAACGAAATCAGGCGCTAAGGGTGGAAATTTTTCCTGCTGTGGGTGAGTGAGCGAATTCCAACGATCGAGATGGACCTAAGATACGTCAGGAGCACGATCGGCACCGTTGGGAAACTTAAATGCCGTTGAAGAATCAAAAACAATCCCTAACTTTTTCTGCCGATTCCAAATCACAAAGTCAGCACTCAATTCAGCATTAAATGATCCAGTATCTCCACCAGTGGGGGGCATTATTGTCAAATCTCCTGCTGCATTACGTTCAAATTTTAGGTCTGGGTTTCCACGACACAGTTGAAAAAACTGCTCATCAGTCAAGTCTAAAACGGGTTTCAGGGCTATGGTGTAGCTCGTCATCATACCGGATACACTAGTGAAAGTTTGCTGAAGATGAAGGCTGAAGGTTATTGGCTATTTTGACGTAGAATCCTATTTCATTGCAAGATCTTTAGAGGGTATTCCTGTGCGCGTGTTCACGACTATTGCGGCGTTGCGTTGTTATTTGGCTCAATGCCGATCATCGTCTGAGGGCACGATCGGATTTGTGCCGACCATGGGGGCATTACACGCTGGACATATCAGTCTGATGCGACGCGCACGGCAGGAAAATCATTGGGTTGTGGCGAGTGTTTTTGTCAATCCATTACAGTTTAATCCGAGAGAAGATCTCGCTGAATATCCCCGATCGCTGGAGACCGATCGTGATCTTTGCGCTGCTGCTGGGGTAGATATAATGTTTGTCCCGACCCCGGAAGAATTAGGAATTCCGATCGATGGTTCGGCTGGAATCGAAACGGACAAAACCTTAGTTGTTGTACCCGATTCATTTACATCAGGACTTTGTGGTGCAACACGTCCGGGCCATTTTGATGGAGTCGCTACAATTGTTGCAAAATTCTTGAATCTAATTCAACCCGATGCCGCCTATTTTGGCCAAAAAGATGGTCAGCAACTTGCGGTGATTCAACATTTTGTTAAAGATTTAAATTTTCCAGTCGAAATTGTTGGCTGTCCTATTGTTCGCGAAACTAGTGGTCTAGCGATGAGTTCTCGTAATGCCTATTTGACAGCGGAACAAACTAAAATAGCTACAAATTTATATAGTTCTCTAGAAAAAGCCGATCGTCATTTTAAACAAGGTCATTATCAAGCGGATGAATTAATCAAAATTGTTAGCTCTTCACTAGAATCGCAGCCTGATATTAACGTTGAATATATTGAATTAGTTGAACCCACAACCCTACAACCCTTAGAGTTCATTACCGAAAATGCCTTACTTGCGATCGCGGCAAAAATTGGGAAAACGCGCTTAATTGACAATATTTTACTTCGGACTCGTAAACCCATTATGGCGATCGACGGTCCGGCGGGTGCGGGCAAATCGACCGTCACAAAGCAGGTTGCTGAAACTCTCGGGTTATTCTATTTGGATACGGGTGCAATGTATCGAGCGATCACTTGGCTAGTGATGAATTCGGGGATTTCGATTATGGATGAACCTGCGATCGCCGAACTCGTTGGCACCTGTCACATTGAACTCACCTCTGAAAAAGTCGAAATTAATAATCAAGACATTACTCTAGCTATTCGCACGCCTGAAGTTACGGCAAATGTATCCGCGATCGCCGCCCAATCTGCCGTCCGCAAATCTCTGGTTCGTCAACAACGGGAATACAGCCGTCGGGGTGGGGTTGTTTTGGAAGGTCGTGACATTGGCACCCATGTGTTTCCTGATGCTGAGGTGAAAATCTTTCTTACGGCTACGGTGGAAGAACGATCGCGTCGTCGTCAAAAGGATTTGGAACGTTTAGGTCAACCGATTCCGAGTCTTGATGAATTGATGGAAACGATCGCAGAACGAGATGCAAAAGACAGCACCCGAGCGATTGCGCCCCTTAAACAAGCAGTGGATGCGATCGCGGTGGTCACTGACGGAATGACTATTGATCAGGTTGTCGATCGTCTAGTTAAATTTTATCAAGCTAAACTCGATCAAACCTAATTTACTCAAACATAGAGGCCGCGATGATTTATTAACTTAATTTATTAATTTGATTTAATCTAATTTAATTCTATGAAAATCTTGCAGCTTCACAATCGTTACCAAATCATCGGCGGTGAGGAAGGCGTGGTTCAGGCGGAAAAAGCGCTGCTGGAATCCCACAATCATCAAGTTCATTTACTCGAAGTGACGAATGACGATCTCGTTGGAGTGAAAGCAAAGCTAGATGCCGCGATCGGAGCTCTCTATTCCCAAGCCTCTAAACGACAAGTATTGGCCAAACTTCGATCGTTCAAACCCGATTTAGTTCATGTCCATAATTTTTTTCCTTTGCTGTCACCGTCTGTTTACGACGCTTGCCAAGAGGCTAGAATTCCTGTGGTGCAGACGTTACACAATTATCGATTGATCTGTCCAAAGGCAATGCTATTTCGAG
Organism: Synechococcales cyanobacterium; assembly: GCA_043739065.1. GTDB lineage: Bacteria > Cyanobacteriota > Cyanobacteriia > Leptolyngbyales > Leptolyngbyaceae > JAAFJU01. Next base: position 17,633 of record JAYUEU010000273.1, read on the forward strand.
AGGGACAGGTTTGCGAAGTTTGCGTCGGGAAATCGGTGGCGATCGCTGGCATTCAGTCCGGTTGTTATCGTGGCTCACGATCGCAGACAGCAGTGGTGGCGGCAATGTTGGCCTATCATCAATGGCGTGGAACTTGGCAAAATCGGGTCACCCTGTATATTGCCCTGACCGAATTTCAGAAGCAAAAGCTTATTGCTGGTGGTATTCCAGACCATAAAATTCAAGTGAAATGTAATTTTGTGGAAATGCCGGATTTAGTCCCCGTCCCCCGCGAAGATGACATTCTGTTTGTCGGTCGTCTAGCTGAGGAAAAAGGCGTAATTGATTTGATTGCGGCCTATGGAGAATTCCAGAACTTTAGTCAAGAATTACCCCGTCTAAAAATTGTGGGCGATGGACCGTTGAAGGCTGAATTGATGGCGCAGGTTGAAGGACTAGGTTTGGCCGATCGCATTACATTTTTAGGTCGCCAAGACAAATCGCAAGTCTTATCCCTAATGCAACGATCGAGTTTATTAGTGTTTCCGTCGATTTGGTATGAAGGATTCCCCTTGACCTTAGCCGAAGCCTTTGCCTGTGGGTTGCCCGCCATTGTTCCCAATCTTGGCAGCATGGCCGAAATCGTGACACCGGGGATAACAGGATTTCACTTTATTTCTCGTGATACTAAAGATTTGGCCCGAGTCATTCAAGCTGCGATCGCGGATAAAGTCCTATTACAAAAATGTTCGACGCAAGCCCGAAATGCCTATGAAAAAAACTATACAGCAGAAATTAATTACAATAAATTACTTCAAATCTATCACCAAGCTCTTGGCTCGAATAGTACAACAAATATTAGAACTTAGGATTTTTTAGATTTTGCGCTCGTTATCTCAAGCGGACGGCTCGTCTAGGTTTCGCG
>JAYUEU010000274.1:0-10877 GCA_043739065.1 Synechococcales cyanobacterium
CTTTTTCCGCCCCCACAACCGCAGCGAAGACATTCAAAACCTGTACTTAGTGGGAGCAAACTCACAACCGGGCGGCGGAACTCCAGCCGTAATGATGTGCGCGAAAATGACCGCTCGTGAAATTGCCAAAAACTTTGCCATTGATGATGCGATCGTAAACGGCATTGCAAAACCATTGGTTACGGCATAAGCAGAAGATCCCCCTAAATCTACTTTTCAACGGAATTTGGGGGATCGAAATTCATATAAAAACTAATTCAAATTCTCAATTCAAAATTCAAATGTTCTCCCTCCGCCGCATCACCCGCATCTCCACTACACTCCTGGCAACCTACTATGCCTACATGTTGGAGTATCGAGCAGAACTCATAGTCTGGGCACTCTCCGGTTCTCTTCCCTTCATTCTCATGGGAGTTTGGCAAAAAGCCGCCGCCAATGGAAACTTTGGACTCACCTCCCTAGAATTCACCCGATATTTCCTAGCCAGCTATTTGATTCGACAACTGACGGTTGTATGGGTAATTTGGGAATTTGAACGGGAAATCAATGAAGGAAAACTAGCCTTTCGACTACTTCAACCCTTAGATCCCGGATGGCATCACGTTTGGAATCATATTAGTGAGCGTTTTGCTCGAACTCCCTTTGTCGCCATACTGATTGCATTTTTTTTCACACTTTATCCCGCGTCATTTTGGATTCCAAGTCCAGTTACAGTCCTGCTGTTCTTACTATCTGCTGGATGTGCGTTTACCTTACAATTTTTGATTCAATATACCTTAGCAATGTTGGCGTTCTGGACCGAAAAAGCCACCGCTTTACAAGACATGTGGTACATTTTTCACTTGTTTTTATCCGGCGCGATCGCCCCCATTACCGTCTTTCCTGAAGGTATCCGAAAGATCATCACCTTTTTACCATTTCCCTACATTGTCAACTTCCCGGCCAGTATCCTCGCCGGATTGCCCGTAAATCTAACCCAAGGATTTAGCGTAATACTAGTTTGGATTGTTATATTTTTCACACTCAATCGCTATTTATGGCGCAAAGGGATCAAGCAATTTTCTGGAATGGGGGCATAAATGAAACGTCACTTTAAATTAATTAGATTGTTTTGGAGTACCACGATCGCAGCCGCATTAGAATATCGATTAAATTTTGTATTTGCAGCTATCAGTAGTTTAGGTGGGTTAATTGGTAGTCTATTTGGACTATCCCTTTTTTATCGAAATAGCTATCAATTTGCAGGTTGGAACTGGGAACAGTCATTGCTGCTGGTGGGGATATTCACGCTTCTCGAAGGCATCGCTACAACATTTCTAGCAGGAAGTCTAGGCAAAATCTATAAACATGTCGAACAAGGCACTCTAGATTTTATTCTCCTCAAACCCGTCAGTTCTCAATTTTGGCTCTCGACTCATAGTCTCTCGATCTGGGGAATTCCAAATATTTTATTCGGCCTTTCCGTCGTTCTGTACGCGGGTTCAAAACTTGGCCTAGGACCAATCAATTATCTCGCTGGAATTCTACCGATCGCCAGCGCTATCATGATTCTATATAGCATTTGGTTCATGATGAGTGCCACTAGTATCTGGTTCACCAAAATCTACAATCTCACAGAAGTTCTAAAAGGACTACTCGAAGCCGGACGTTTTCCACTTGCAGCCTATCCATCCGCCTATCAGTTCTTTTTTACTTTTATCATCCCGATCGGATTCATCACCACCGTTCCGGCAGAAGCTATTCTAAACCGCATTTCAAGTGAAACATCAATAATCTCATTGCTAATCGCGAGCTTACTATTTATTATCTCTAGTCGATTTTGGATATTTGCGCTGAAATTCTATACGAGTGCATCAAGCTAATCGTCCCTAGGATAAGCTACATTGTCAGAACGCGATATCTCAGGACTGTCATGATCGAAGTCGAAAACCTAAGCAAAATCTATGGATCTACCGCAGCCATCCAAGATGTGAGTTTTTCCGTTGAAACGGGTGAAATTATGGGATTTCTTGGGCCTAACGGGGCGGGAAAAACGACAACAATGCGCATTCTTGCGGGCTATCTTCCGGCTACGACAGGGACAGCGAAGGTCGCAGGGTTTGAAGTCCATACTAACTCTCTGAAAGCTCGACAGAAAATTGGGTATCTTCCAGAAATACCGCCCTTGTATCCAGAAATGACGATCGAAGGTTTTCTGGCTTTCGTGGCGAAGATAAAAGGGGTGAGTGCGGGCGATCGTTCAGGTCGAATTAATTATGCTCTGGAGAAATGTAATCTATTAGATCGCCGAAAAACATTGATACGTAAGCTTTCTAAAGGGTTTAAACAACGCGTTGGTATTGCTCAAGCGATCGTCCATGATCCACCAGTTATTATATTAGACGAACCTACTGTCGGGCTGGATCCCAAACAAATTATCGATGTCCGAAAATTAATCAAAGGACTCGCTGGAAATCATACCGTTATCCTTTCAACTCATATCCTTCCTGAAGCAAGCGCTATTTGCGATCGAGTTACCATTATTAAAAGTGGGAAAGTTGTTGCAACTAATAAGCCTGATAATTTGATGACTGATTTACAAGTCAGTACAAGCTATGACATTGAAGTTGATGCAAACTACGATCGAGTCCGAGAAATATTAATGGGAATTCCGTATTTAAATACAGTCACGATCGCTAATGCTAAAGCCTTTCGAGATAATCGTTTAAGACTTCTTATCACGTCTGAAGGGTCTCATGAAATTGGCCGTGATATTTCTACAGCATTAGTTGCTAATGGCATTCCTCCCTATGAAATGCGGAGAATTCAAGCCAGCTTAGAGGATGTATTTTTAGAACTTACAACAGAAGAAACCAGTATTACTCAGTCAATATCGGAGTCACTTGATGAATCCAAACTAGGACCCAGTGGAGAAGAAAAATAATGAAACTAATTTGGGCTAATGTTCTAGCTATTTACACGCGAGAGTTACAAAGTTACTTTATTACTCCTTGGGGTTACTTAATTGCAGGTGTTTTTTGGCTAGTATCAGGCTTCTTCTTTTCAATCCTTTACTATAATTTGACTGCCCAAAGCATTCTTATGGGAAGCGATCCAAATCTTCCATCAGTTGACTACGCGTATGAATTGATCCGTACATTTCTGCGAGTTTTGGGCCAAGTAGTATTGTTCATTCTCCCAATTCTCTCAATGAATCTCTATACCGAAGAACGTAAACGAGGGACATTAGAACTTCTAGCAACTTCACCCATTACAAATTGGGCTGTGGCATTAGCTAAATTAGGTGCAGTCGTGACTTTCTTTTTCACTATTCTTCTACCGATCGTAGCCTATCAAATCTTTGCCTTGGGTGGTGCAAGTCCTGCCATTTCGTTAGAGCCGTTGTTGTGGGGCTATTTTGGATTGCTATTATTGGCCTCTGCTATATTGTCGCTTGGGATGTTTATTTCATCTTTGACCGATAACACAATTGTGGCGGCGATCGGAACTTTTGGTTTAGTCCTATTACTGAGTTTGATTGATGCCGTATCTAATTCAACGACTGGCATTGTGACTGATATCATCTCTCATATTTCACTGTTAAAACAGTATGAGAATTTAGTTCAAGGAATTGTGGATAGTAGCAGTATTGTTGCGTTCGTTTCTTATATCTTGTTAGGAATATTTCTGACGGCCCAGTCAGTCGAGGCGTTTCGGTTCCAGCGATCGTAGCTATTCTAATGGCAAGGATTTTCTAAAAAAGTTCAAATTATTGTGTTGTTTCTACTTTGATTTTTATGAATGCGTTCAAACAGTTAGCTAAATTCTTTTTTAAAAATTCAGTTTGGTTAGGAATTGGATTAATTAGTGCAGCCTGTACCTCTGGATTGATTGCTGGGTGGATGGCGTTGCAGACTGGACTAACGATCGCTGGCATTGTTTTAATTGGTATCTGGTTGCTGATGTTGGGGCGCTTTGATTCGTCTGGGAATCAACCTAATTTTTGGCAACGTCGATCGACTCAAGCGGGCACTGGCGCATTAATTTCGACGCTTTCCGTATTTGTGATATTGGCATTGCTAAATTTCATGGCAGTACGCCATTTATATCGTGTTGATTTGACAGATACAGGTCGATTATCGATCGCACCAGAAACGCAACAAGTTCTTAAAAACCTCAAACAGCCCGTCACGCTTTACCTGTTTGACAAGGAACAGTCTCCTGAAGATCGTGAATTGCTACAAAATTTTCGCCGTGAAAGTCCAAATTTCTCCTTTGAATTTGTCGATCCCGATGCCAATCCAGCATTAGCTAAAAAATTTGACATCAAAAATTCAAATGAATCTCGTGACGTTCATCTTGAATTACCTAGCAAAAATCGTAAAGTATTTGTCCAGTCTCTAAGTCCACAACAACCGATTTCAGAAAGTCGTTTAGTCAGTAGTTTGTTGCAAATTGAAAGCGATCGTAAACCTCGGATTTACTTTACTCAAGGCCATGGAGAACGTAGTTTAGATCCGGGCGAAAAGAACTATGGTGAGGCGTTTAAGATACTTCAAGATAAGAATTTTGAAGTATTACCGTTGAATTTGGCCCAGACCTTAAAAGTGCCTATTGATGCTGCGGCAGTAGTTTTAGCGGGTCCATCGAAGCCACTTTTTGACGCAGAATTAAAGGCAATTCAGGACTATATGAATCAGTCGGGAAATTTGATGATATTGATTGATCCAGAATCTCAGGCGAATTTGACGGGGTTGCTTAAAACTTGGGGATTGGCATTAGACAATCGAGTGGCGATCGATTCCTCGGGTTCTGGACAATTGTTAAAACTTGGACCTGCAGCACCGATCGTTCAAGATTACAATAGCAATCAACACCCGATTACCAAAGAATTCGGTAATAACATCACCTTTTATCCATTGGCTCGTCCGATCGAAATCCAGGACGTTGCCGGAGTTCAAGCCACTCCGATCGCGTTGACGAATAAGCAAAGCTGGGGCGAAAGCAATCTCCAAGAAAAACCGATTAAATTCGATACAGGCGATCGGCCAGGTCCATTGCCGTTAGCGGTTGCACTAGTGCGAGAAGTTACCCCAAAGCCAACTCCCCCGAAGCCAATTCAACCCACGCCCAGTCCGTCCCCCTCGCTTCCACCTGTCGTGGTTAATGGTCAAACTCCGCCTATTGTCACGCCGTCCCCAACCGTGAGTCCTACGGCTTCTCCCAGCACGTCTCAAAGTTCGAGTCCATCTCCATCCGCGAGTCTAAGTCCTTCTCCAACAGCTAGTCCTTCTCCGACAGCTAGTCCCACAACAGCACCGCGTGAATCTCGGTTAGTTATTTTTGGTAACTCCGCCTTTGCAACCGATGCGTTTTTTGGCGCGCAGCTAAATGGCGATATGTTTCTAAATTCTGTCACTTGGGTAAGCCAAGCCGATGGTCAGGCGCTCTCTATTCGGCCTCGCGAAATCAAACGTCGTCAACTCAGTGGCACTCCTCAACAAGTGCAAATTGTGATGTTATTGAGTGCTGTACTGCTCCCTATTATTGGCTTTGGACTAGCCGCTCTGATTGGCTGGCGACGACGTTAATCTAGATTTAGATGTGATTTAAATCGGATTCAAATCGATCGCATTTAAAAAAGTCTTGAAAGTTTTAATAGTTAATTGTCTCTCGAGTCGCCACCATGAGAATGGAAACAAGCATTTTCATCAACTGCTGTTCTCCTTTTAAAATTTCTTATGGCGGTTAGGTTATGGCAACGTTCCAACGAGTTCCACAGGTCGCCGCTTCCCCAGAAACCGAGACCCGCGATCGTATTCTAAAATCTGCCTTGAAACTCTTTGCCCGCAAAGGTTACGACGGCACCACCACCCGCGAACTAGCCGAGGCAGCAGGTGTGGCGGAAGGAACATTGTTTCGACATTTTACGAATAAAAAAGCAATCTTAGCGAAGGTCGCTACAGACGGTTGGATTGAAATTCTGACTGACTTGTTGACGGAACTGAGTGAAATGGGCAGCTACAAAGCCGTTGCCCAGGTGATGAAGCGTCGGATGTTGCACTTGCAGGAAAATGCAGATTTGATGCGGGTCTGTTTTATGGAAGTTCAGTTCCATGAAGATTTGAGAGATCAAATTCAAACGGAAGTTGTCGAGAAGATGACGGATGTGGGGGAGGCATTTTTTCAGACGGCCATGGACCAAGGCGTCTACCGTAAAATGAATCCCCGCCTGGTTGCACGGGTGTTTTTGGGCATGTTTGCAATTTCTGGGTTTAGCCAAACCACAATCACCGATCCGGGTTCCACGGTGATGGAACTTAAGGAAATGGCTGAGGGTATTTCAGAAATCTTCCTGAATGGTGTGCTAGAAAAGGAGTAGCTTCTGATCAGTTTTCTACCGTTTTTTAACCAAACCCATGGCTACTGGACGTTCTAACGCTATGTATTCCCAGTCCGTTACCCATCCCTTGATGATGATGTGTATGGGTATGGCTGGGTTGCTTTTATATCTTCAAACCCGCGTTCCTGTGGTTCATCCTGCTACTGTGGCGGTAACTGTGCCGAAATCTGTTCCGGTTGTTGAGCCAGCTTGGGGCGATCGGGCCGAGGACACAAGTTTGACGGTGGATTTAAGCGATCGGGTAGTTTACCTTTATCGCAATAAAAAATTAATGGCAAGCTATCGACTGGCCGTGGGACAACCGGGTTGGGAAACTCCTGTGGGCAGTTTTCGTATTCGCCAAATGGTCAAAAATCCTACTTGGCAACATCCTATTACTGATGAAATTTTTCCACCTGGAGATCTAAATCCTTTGGGCGTTCGGTGGATTGGGTTTACGGCAGATGAGCATATGAAATTAGGGTTTCAGGGGACGACGGGCGAGAGTGCTATTGGTCAGGCGGTGTCCCATGGCTGTCTGCGAATGAAAAATCGAGATGTGACGGCGTTGTTTAATCAAGTTTCGATCGGCACGATCGTCGTAGTTCGCCCCTAGAATCGGCTCTAAAATTTGTTAGATTAATCCGACTGGAATCTAACTAGAATGCGGTTGTGCAAGTCCAGCCACAATGAAAAGGCTTCTCCATTGCTGAAAAAGCCTCTCACGAGTATTGCCGAATAACTGTTCCGTTAGCTCTAGTTTGTAGTATTAGGCTCTAATCCATGGGCGTAGGTTTGAAGCAAACCACTGACCTGATTGAGTAATTCTTGCTTAGTGCTCTTATTTGCAATGCCAGTTCGTTCGGGGAAGAACTCAGGCCGATCGAGACTGGTGGCGGTCGCTTCATTCACGCATTTCGCAATGATCTCATGTAGCTCTTCCTTGGCCCGCGATCGTTGATATGTTGCGCCTTCCTCAGTGGTGGCATACAGCGGCGGCAATCGGTTTAGCGCATAGGCCGCAATATCCCCAAGATCTAACGTTCGCTCACTGCTGGCCTCAATTTCAGCCACCCGTGCGATCGCTTCTGTCAGGACTAATTCTTCCATGACGTTAATAAATTGCTTCCGAGGAACTGCGACGACTTCACCCGTCAGCAGCGCACCCATCAATCGATCGAGCGCCATATACTCTTCAATCGAAAGCTCGGACGCCGTATCACAAATTCGGCCAACTTCCGATTCCATTGCGGGGGTTAGGTAGCCATCTTGCAGGGCTTGTTCAACAATTTTCTCAATACTCATAGGTAGTCCATAGGCATAATGACAGCAGACTCAAATCGATATTCCTTGGGTTATAATCCCCTAGATTTCCAGGTGAACTAACAATTTGTACACAATTGTGTCGTTATTTGTATCCGATCGAATTGTAGATTAAAAATCGCACTTATCGCAAAATTACTAACCTTTTGATCGTGTTTATTAATACATAGTTTTATGACATTACGTACATGACCTGCTAGCTCTTTCTGTCGGAGACTACCTTTCAGGGCCATTCTCCCCCAAGATGACTCTATTGAGCGAAGGCGTAGTATGGTTAAGGTTAATAGAACGTAACAATTCTCTCAGAAAAATACGGCTCCCTGTGCAAGAAGATTTTCGGCTGATTGTAGATTTAGTGACAGTGTTGGCGGCGGCAGCGGCGGGTGGCTTGCTTGCTGCATTGCTGAAGCAGCCTGTGCTGTTGGGGTATTTGATCGCCGGGATAATTGTCGGTCCAACGGGACTAGGCTTGATTAAGGAAGTGATACAGGTCGAGACGCTGGCGCAATTTGGGGTGGCGTTTTTGCTTTTTGCCCTGGGAGTTGAATTTTCTTTTTCTGAATTGCGTAAGGTTCAGGTGATTAGTTTGGGTGGTGGCGGGTTACAAATTGCCCTGACCATCTTGATTACAACCTTGGCTTCCCTTGGGTTGGGCTGGGTCACTTCTCCCGCACAGGGCGTATTTTTGGGCGCGATTTTATCGTTGTCCTCAACTGCTGTAGTGCTGAAGTCGTTGATGGAGCGCAATGAAGCCGAAACTTCCCACGGACAGGTGATGTTGGGCATTTTGGTTGTGCAGGATTTGGCGTTAGGGCTGATGTTGGCGGTGTTGCCTGCGTTGGATAAACCGATCGAGGAAATTGGGTTGGCGATCGGCTGGGCTTTGGTACAGACTGGGCTGTTTGCGCTTTGTGCGATTGCGGCGGCGATTTGGGTGGTGCCGGGATTGCTGCGATTGTTGGCGAAGACCGAGAGTCGAGAATTATTTTTGTTAGGTGTCGTCGCGCTGTGTTTAGGGATTGCGTTGATTACCGAGGCGCTGGGGCTATCGATCGAAATGGGCGCATTTGTGGCGGGCTTGATGATTTCAGAGGCGGAGTATGCGGATGAGACGCTGACCTATGTGGAACCGCTACGGGATATTTGCGCCACAATTTTCTTTGCATCGATCGGCATGTTGATTGATCCAGTATTCGTTTGGAATCATTTTGAACTGATTTTAGGGTTAGTGGCCTTGGTCTTGCTGGGCAAATTCTTAATTATTGCGCCATTGGTGAAACTGTTTGGTTATCCATTGCGAACGGCGTTGATTGCAGGCTTGGGATTGGCGCAAATTGGTGAATTTTCCTTTGTGTTGGCGAGTGAGGGGCAGGTTTTAGGGCTAGTTTCGCGTCAGGTGTATCTCTTAATTTTGGGCACGACAGCCGTGACATTGGTGGTTACGCCGTTTATTTTACGGGCTGTACCAACCTTGTTTTCTTGGGCCGAATCGGTGCCATTTTTGGCGAAATTCTTAGTTCAATCCGACCAACCGCTGGATGTGTCAGAAGAGCTTCCCCAGAGCAATCATGTTGTGGTTTGCGGCTATGGGCGAATTGGTAAAAATATTGTGAAACTATTGCGGGAACAAGATTGCCCCGTGGTCGTGGTGGATCAATCCGAGAGCCGGATTCAAATGCTGCGGGATGAGGGGATTCCTTACGTTTATGGTAATGCGTCGAGTTTGTATGTGCTGGATAAGGCGGGTGTGAATGAGGCGCGGGGGATGGCGATCGCATTGCCCGATCCGATGAGTATGCGGTTATGTTTGAAACGATCGCTGGATATTGCGCCGGAGTTAGACATTGTGGTGCGGGCTATCCAACCTCAAGATATTGAGTCGTTGTATCAGCTTGGGGCACGGGAAGTTGTGCAGCCTGAGTTTGAGGCAAGTTTAGAATTATCTGCGCATTTGTGGTCGGGGCGTGGATTGTCCGTATTGTTAGCTCAAAAACGGGTGCAGGCGATTCGGGATTCTCGTTATGCAGAATTGTTGCCTACCCGATCGGGGGCGCAAGTAGCCCGTGAGGTGAAGTCGTTGATGGGTGATTTGAACAATCGTTGGTATGGTTTGCCCGATGATTCACCCTTGTTAGGATTGACGCTGGAAGAAACCGATTGTCGGCGGTTGACGGGTGTGGCGGTGATGGCGATTCGGCGGGTGGGCGATCATGAGATTGATTATCCCGATCCGTCCGAAACCTTGGAACAGGGCGATCGGCTTTTATTGGTGGGTGAAAGTTCAGAGAGGGATGCCTTTGATGAATTAGCAAAAGGTGAAGCGGCAGTTCCATCCCCGCAGAATTCTTGTCAGTGGGTTCGGGTGACTGACAGTAGCCAACTTGTAGATCAGACTATTTCGGATCTCTATCGATTAACGGCTAAAGGGGTTCAGATTCAAGCCATTCGACGGGATGGTAAATTTATACGATTGCCGGAGCCGGAAACTGTCATTGGGGCGGGCGATCGGTTGTTATTGTGTGGGTCGTTGGATGCACTGTTGGCGGTGAATGGATTGATTTAGGGGGTAATGTTTCAGACCTGCTAAAAGCCATTAAATATCCAATCCGAACTCAAACCGATTGATAAACAGTCCAATGACCGTGTCATGCATCAGTATCGTCTTTGAAAAGCAAATCGTTCTGCGTACAGGCTGTTAATGCGAGTCCGTAACGCGAACAAAGCTCCACATTTCATCCATCTCGGCCTCGGTCTTACGGTCTTCTCCCACTGTCAGAGCATGACAATGGTGTGGCTGGGCTGAATCTGCGCTAAGACTTTTTCATTGATGGCTTTCAGGCGAGGACTTTTTTTAATCATTTTTATCACTGTTGTCGGACTAATTCTCAAAACTCTGGCCGTATCTTGAATGCCGCTACTATTCATGGGCATATCCGAAATCTGGTCTTTGACCTCTGGGAGATAAACTCGGTAGCTATAGTCAAGAATAAAAGTCTGCCTCGAACAATCAGAATTACGACATTGGTAGCGTTGCTTTCCCTCACCCGATTGACCACACTTAACGACATCATCAGTTTGACAGCAGGGACAAAGAATGGGTTCGAGTACCATCGTGGTAATCCTGATTCGTATGAATGTTTTCTAAGCTTAACCGATCAACAGTTCTGGAACACTATCTTAGATGCGTTGTTGG
>JAYUEU010000275.1:0-3329 GCA_043739065.1 Synechococcales cyanobacterium
GTCATTGCACAACCGCTACCCGTAGATATTCGTGACTGGTCTTTTCGTGGATTGGACTGTCAGGGTGGGGATTTTTCGGGTCGAGATATTCGGGGATGTAATTTTAGAAATGCTAATTTGAATGGCTGCAACTTCACTGGAGCAATCGCTGGAAGAAGTAAAAAACAACTGAAGAGAAATACAATAATTATATTCACACTCGCACTCGTATCCGGAGTTCTACCCGGAGTTCTACTTGTAGGCGTAGGCGGAGGCGCATACACAGGTGCAGACGCATACACAGTTGGAATTGCATTCGCAAGCGGACTCTTATCCGCAAGCTCATTCGCAGGCGCAGGAGGCGGAGGCGCATACACGGGTGCAGTCGCATTTGCAGTCTCTGCGAGAAATGCGATCGATTCTTTAGCGAAAGGTGAAGTTATAGTAGGGCTTGCTCTTAGTCTACTGACATTAGCTATGTTTATACTTGCGTTTCTCTCGTCTCGTGTAGCAGCAGCTAAGAAGTTCAAAGATTCAACGGGAACTGATTTTTCAGATGCCACATTAAGATTTGCTGATTTTTCAGATGCTGTACTGAATAATTGCGAATTTGACGGTGCGGAAATTAATTATGTGAATTGGAAGAATGTAACTGGTGTACGATCCCCGATCGATACTACTTACCACCTGATGGAATTACTAATCAGTCGGAAGGGCACAAATGGGATTTATCGAAATTTAGACTTGAGGGAGCGAAATCTCTACGACATCGACCTAATGAAAGCCAACCTCAAAGGTACAGACCTCACAGATTCCAATCTCCAGAAAACAGATCTTCGTTTTGCCAATCTCTCATATGTCAAAGCAGGCGGCACCGACTTCAGCCATGCCAAACTAACCGGAGCCTGTATTCAAAACTGGACTATTAACTCCGATACAAAATTTGATGACATTGAATGCGAGCATATCTATCTGACACCAGACCAAAAACCCGAAGATCGCCGTCCACTCTCCGGTACCTTTGAACCGGGTGACTTTCAGCTATTGCTAGACAAATTTGCTGATACGCTTGATTTCATTCTCCGTCGAGGCACCGATCCAGTCGCCTTTCGCCAAGCCCTCGGCCAATTTCAGCGAGACAATCCTGAAGCCCGTGTCAAAGCAATGGTTGATTTGGATCACGATCGGGTTCTAGTTCAAGCTACCGTTCCCGACACCACCAATAAAATTCAAGTTATCGAGAAATTTGAAAGCGATCGGGCTACACTTCAAGCTGCCAACGAAAAAATTCGCTATCTTGAAGGCAGACTGGAAGAGAAAGGCAATAGCCAAAGTATGATGGAACGGCTTTTTGTTGTTCTTAAACCCGATGTACAAGTCACTCAAGCAAATCATCCCACAGGAGACATCATGCCAAACAAAAGCACTCAATACCAACCAGGGGATAACGCCAACATTGCGATCGGTGGTTCTGCCATCAACAGCGGCACAGGCGCAGCGGCAGCAGGCAACATCAGCGGTAATCTGAACATCACACTTTCAGACCTCGCCGCCACCCAAGATCCAAAAAACAAAGAACTCGCTACCCTTCTCGACCAAATCAAAAAAATGATCGAATCCCCCGATTGTGAATTAGACGTTCGGTATAAAAAACGCGCCCTAGAATATCTCGATAACCTTGCAAACCTCGCCAAAGAAAAACCTGAAAGTCACATTGAACAAGCTAAAAACAATCTCGAAGATCTCGCGGATATTGCAGACAAAGGTTCAAAAATTGCTACGTTTGCCGAGAAATGTTTCCCCACTTTCATGGTTGCGATCGGTGCTTTAAAATTGTGGTTTGGACTTTTGTAATATGGCCAAGCCTGTTAAAATCATTCGATGACTAGAAAAAATTCATGATTTTAAGAGATCTCGATAACCGATCGCAAAAGCACAAAATAAGAACAGAAGTAAAGCAACGGTTTGGCGGATCTTGTGCTTATTGTGGCTGTACTCCCCCCGTGCTGACCTTGGATCATGTTGTAGCTAAGTGCAAAGGCGGGTTTGATGTACGATCGAACCTTGTTGGCGCTTGTCGGCGTTGTAACAATAGTAAAAAAAGTAAAGAACTATGGCAATGGTGGCAATCATCGCCTTGGTGGTGTGAACTCAGGGCAGAGAGACTTTCGAGTGAAGTATTAACTTGTAAGATTAAACGATCGCACTCCTAAATCATTATCAAGATCACTGTCGCCAAATCGCATCGGCCACGCGCATGACATCATACATTTCGGCTACATCGTGCACCCGTAGAATGTTTGCACCATTTGCGATCGCCCCGCAACAGGTCGCCGCCGTTCCCCAAACACGTTTACTCGGATCGCTCTCGCCTAGAATCTTACCAATAAAACTCTTTCGCGATGTGCCGACTAGAATTTGACAATTAAGAATTTTGAATTTTGTTAATTCTTGAAGCAATTGCAAACTTTGTTTAGACGTTTTTGCAAATCCAATGCCAGGATCAATAATAATCTTATTTGAATCTATACCAGATGCGATCGCTGCCTTGATTCGAGATTGTAAAAAAGTAATGATTTCACTAGTAAGATCATCGTATTGTGTAAGTTGTTGCATTGTTTTCGGAGTTCCGCGCAAATGCATCAAAATAATCGGGACATTCAATGCCGCAACAGTGGAAAGCATATCATCATCAAACGTCGCGCCGGAAACATCATTAATCATATCGGCCCCGGCTACGATCGCTTCTTTAGCCACGATCGCTTTTGTCGTATCGATCGAAATCATAATAGTGTCAAAGCTGCGATCGGCCCGTATTGCCTTCACAACTGGAATTACTCGATGTAGTTCTTCCTCTAAACTGACATCCGCAGCATTCGGTTTCGTGGATTGTCCCCCAATGTCTAGAATATCTGCGCCGTGCTCTCGCATGTGTTTGGCTTGAACGATCGCAGCATTCACATCATTATACAATCCGCCATCGCTGAAACTATCCGGCGTTATATTTAGAATGCCCATCAGATAAGTCCGAGATCGCCAGTTGAACTGATAGTCGCGGGTTTGGTTGTAGGATTGCATGGCTCAATCGAAGGTGTTACGTAAGGTATTTGGTGATGTAGTTCAGTGTAGACTAGCTGGAAAAGTTAAACAATTCCCATGGCCCTTAAAACCTGAGCGATCGCTGCTGTGCGGGTTTGAACTCCTAAACGACGATAAAGATTTTCGAGATATTTTCGGACTGTCGATTCACAACAGCCAAGAACTTTAGCAATCTCTGTAACTTCTTGACCGCTAATGATCAGATGCATAACTTCCACTTGACGCGGCGTGAGGCCCAACGATCGTAACCC
>JAYUEU010000276.1:0-5719 GCA_043739065.1 Synechococcales cyanobacterium
AAGACTCTGTCGAACTTTCCACGACAGATTAGTGGCCTCTCCGCGTTCAATTTGAGACAGATAGGTTCTTGAAATCTCCACTTGCTGAGCTAGGGTATCCTGACTCAGTTTTTCTTGCTTGCGCCGATCGCGAACCTGCGACCCAAACCTCACCGCTGCATCTATTTCATCCATTTCATCCTCCAAGCTCCGACTATTACAGAGACTTATTTTGCGAACCACAGTTGTCAAAACTGCGATGAAACTGCTATGCTAGTTTACATGAACTGAAAACCACAGTTTACATCACTTTTTCACAAATAGTAGCAAAATTTCAGGGTGAACCGTATGATTGCTCCCTATTCGATCCCGATTTCTCCGATCGCAACAGTTCAATAAGCGTAGTTCTGTCTTAGTCTCAAAGACTCTTTGGTCATTGAGTTTAGTAATTCAGTTAGGAGTGTTGCCTATGAATCTCTCAATGAATCTAGAATTCAAACTCAGAAAATCGATGGCCAAAGAAAAAGACCGACCAAAGGCGATCGTAGGACGGTTCTTTTCACTTCAAAATGGGCGAGTTGGACAATACCTTTCCCCCAGAGTTTTGGTAGTGCGGCAGCCATTCCGATCGAACCCCACTGATCTCCACTGTTTTGGATTTGAACAGGCTAAAGCTGCTGCCCACTTTGCAAAACACCTTGCCTATCGTGGTTATTCCTACGAACTTTTGAGCAATGGCTGGACGGATCAACCTTACGAAATCAGAGTTTCACTTCCTCTCCAAAACGCTAAACGTTTAACCCAAACCCTAGCCTTTTGGGATCGCCAACATCCATAGTTTAATTCTTCCCCCGAGGCCAATCCAATGATGAAGCACTTTGTCTTAAATCTAAATCCTACCGCTCAATTTGAATGGGAGCGATGTGCATTACAACATCCTATTACTGCTGAACAACCTAACTTTGCTGATCTAATTGCCGCTAGTGTCACTGAATCAATTCATGGTGATGAGCGATGGCCGATGAACGATCGTAAACCATCGGGTTCTTATTTAGTTTCAGTCAAATTGGAGGTGACAATTCTTGAAAGCAATATTCCTGAAAATATCTCTGAAGGAATGTCTGAGGCTATTTCTGAAAGCTCTCCCAGTTCTATGACGATTCCCTTCGTAGAAACGGAGCGTGGGAATATCCGCTCTAAGCGACCAACATTACAAGGACTAAAAGTCTCTTAGCCTCTATTAAAGGTTTCCCAAAAACACCCTTAATTCAGTCACGATCGATTGTGAATCTAGACAAATTTTCAATTCACTTAACCATTGGAAAATATCATGAATTTATCCCTCATTCAATACCCAAGTGCGATCGCTCAAGCGGCTGAATCTCTCAGTGAAATTGACTTTCGTATGGGTGAAGCCCGTCAACATCTAGCACGTCTAGAAGGCAATGCGGAAATGATAATCGCCTTTGAAGCCGTACTCAAAAATGATAATCAACGCCGCGCTCGACGTTTTGAAGTCCTACAATCTAATCCTGAATATGACAAAGCACTTACCTATATCAATCGGCTGACAGCAGATAAAGCCAATGCTATGGCGCGGTTGGAACACCTTAGAAATGATTTTGCAATTGCTAAACTAGAACTTCAAAATACGATCGCCCAACGCATTACAGGAATCGAATCCCGGGAATTAGTTGGCCTTTAATGTAATTTTTGAAGTAACTTTTGAAGTAATCTGCTGATGGCTGCTATCTGAAGTCCAGGTGGCAGCTTCATTGGAATTGGAAGTACAAATTCTGTACCTTTATTGGATAGATTTTTGATCGTAGTGTGTGAAGTCAGTGATAAATAAGATGGCCTAAGTTTTCGGTAGTTTTAAACTTGGTTCAACCACATCACGCCATTGAACAATGCCACCAGTCAAATTAGTTGCAGAAATTCCAGCTTGACGAAGCCGATCGATCGCCCGATTGGATCTGACTCCTGAATGACAATAGGTAATGATTTTTTTAGATTCTTTACTTTGTAATTGTTGAATTATTTTAACTCCCGATCCATCTTCAATATCACGTAAATTAATATGAATTGCTCCCGGAAGATGACTCCGATCGAATTCTTGTGTATTTCTAACATCAATCAATAGAATCTCCCCACGCTGTTGGTCCAGAGTTTGTTTTAATTCCGATGCGCTAATCTGAGGAGCTTGTGCCGCTAATAGTGCATTGCCCACAATGGGAAGAGATGTGAGCGATCGAGTGGGCACTTTAAGGGCGACTAAGGGTTTCAGTAAAGGTGGATGAATAATGGCAACAGTCGTGAATGTCACAAGACTTGCTGTGATAGTCAAAATACTAATTACGATCGTCTTAATAGTAGATTTCATGAGTTTGATACGTGATTATTAAGTTAAATTCTATGATATTTCTTTGGGTTATGCTCCGATTATAAAGCTAGTGACTTGATTGATTTCCTAGAATAAAAAAGACTACAGCGTAAATTCTGCGAATTCATCAGAAACCTTTTCGGATTTCTCCGATCGAACGGCCACAGTGGGCTTTTGCTGAAGTACGGCATCAATGGACATACTTGGGTTCTGATGCAATACATTTAATACACCCGTAAAGTCACGAACTAATTCTCCAGGTGTCAATAATGAAGCCGCCCCCGCACCGCCGCCAATACGCGATCGCATGACTTGTAATACAGTTTGCAAATCTGCTATTGCTAATGAAGATTCATACTCATAATGACATTGATGAATACTGCTCAATCGCTCCATTAATCCCAACAAACTCTCATCACTCAATGGCTCTAACCGTACCACCGGAGCGATCGTATCAACTACACCCGAAGTTGAAAGCAATCGATTCTGCTGTGTACGACGTTGCCATGCTGGATCACTAAATAATCCACGACGAGGATCTTCTAGAAATTGCGGTGTTCCACCAATAAAAATTCCAAGACTACTCACGCGTCCTTGTAAAGTATCGTTGAACATTGCTAAGAGTTTGTCATAGTTGTTTTGACGCGAAACAGTGGTCGTTATTTTAGTTAAATGGATCGCTTCATCGATGATAATCAGTAATCCTTTGTAGCCAATATCTGCAATAAATTTAGCAATCAATTTAATATAGTCATACCAAGTGTCATCATCAATAATCACCCGAACTCCGATCGCCTGTCTCGACTCGGTTTTAGTCGAAAACTCTCCCCGTAACCAGCGTAATGTAGATTCTTTGGTGCGATCGTCATCGGATCGATAGGCATTCCAATAGGCAATAATTACATTGGCAAATTCAAACCCATTCACTAAGTCTGCGATCGTGTGAATCACCGATCGAATCTTATCTTCCACTAACCCATCAAACCCTTCATCTTGAGGTTTTTTGCCACTTTCTTCGGCAACCTGCGATTGAATCCCCGCAATCCACCGTTCTAAAATAATCGACAATGCGCCACCATCCGGACGACTTTTAGTGGCCAGATTATGCAACAGCTCCCGATAGGTTGCCCGTGCTTCACCATTTGATCCGGCGAGTCGTCGTTCTGGCGTAATATCCGCATCGGCCACCACAAATCCTTGATCCATTGCCAGCGATCGAATGGATTGTAGTAAAAAACTTTTCCCCGCGCCATAACGCCCAATTACCAATCGAAACGCCGCACCCCCGTCTGCAACATTATTTAAATCTTGTTGCAAGGTCGCGAGTTCAGCATCACGGCCCACACTCAAATGCTCCACACCCACACGCGGCACAACACCGGAGGCAAGAGAATTGAGGAGTGCCGTGGAAATACGTTTCGGAAGCTTTAATTTTTGGGGGACGATCGCGATCAAGGGTAAAGATCCTCTCAAAGAAGTGGTGGGCCGCTAAGGGTGTGCGGTCGGGGTGGTTTAGTCTAGCTCACTTTCTATAAGTAGAAGGACTAACTTTAAAATTGGTGAATCAAACGTTCCATACCTGTGAAATTGTTGGCTTTGGGTGTTCGAGGGACCGTGATGTTCCTATGGCACTATTTTACGGGATGGATCTGCGCTAAGTTTTAAGAGTGAATCTCTCGCTATAAAACCCTGTTAATTAATGAGTCTTTCCACGATTATTCTTCTGGCCTTGGCGATCGGTGCTGGCTTTGGGGCGGTGTTGCATGAGTGGTGTCCCCTGTGGATCGTTCCCCTGAATCATTATTTGTTAGTACCCTTGGGACAGGCTTTTTTGAGGCTGATTCAGTTTGTGGTGGTGCCGATTGTCTTTTCGGCCTTGATCATGGGGCTGACCCGGATTCAAAATGCTGCCGAAATGGGACGATATACGGCTAAACTTCTGTTCAGCTATTTGGTATCTAGTGTCATTGCTGTGGCGGTGGGCTTAGTAACGGCGATCGTCCTGCAACCCGGTGTTGGCTTAACGGGCCTTGCCCAAACTCAGGTTGAAATGACAGGGAAAGCTCCGGACCTGATTAATTGGCTAGTAGAATTGATTCCCACCAATCCTTTGATGGCCTTGAGTACTAGTAACTTGTTACAAACTATTATTTCTGGGGCATTGATTGGTCTTGGAATTCAACGATCGGGCGTGAAAGCTGAACCTTTTGTTGCATTCATTGAAAGTGTCTATGTTATTAGTGAAAAAATTCTATTTTTAATACTCTATCTTGCGCCTGTAGGTGTATTTGCCTTGATGGCTTCTGTGATTGGTGAACAAGGAGTAGGGATATTGCTTCGGTTATTGACTTATATGATTGGGGTAGTGTTGGCGATCGGCTTGATGATTGGATTTTACGGCTTGATTTTGTTCTTACTCAAAGCCCAGCCGCTACGGTTTTTCAAGAGTTTCTTTCCCAGCTTGTCTCTTGCCTTTGGTACGGCGAGTTCTAATGCTGCGTTGCCTGTGTCGTTACAAAATGCTCAAGACTATGGCTTATCTGGAACGATCGCCAGTTTTGCAATTCCTTTAGGCACTGCATTAAAGCGCGATGGTATGGCTGTGGGTCAGGCATTTAATGCAATTTTCATTGCACAACTCTATGATATCCCTCTGACTCCAAATCTGTTATTGGCGATCGCTCTCAGTACAATTTTAGTATCGTTTAGTACGGCAGGGGTTCCAGGAGCTGGCATTGTTATGATGACAACGATTTTTACAGCGGCGGGTTTACCCTTAGAAGGAGTGGCGATTTTGGCAGGGGTCGATCGGTTAATGGATAGCTTCCATACGGTTTTGAATGTCATCGGTAATGTGGCTAATGCGGTGGTACTGGAACGGTGGGAATCAGACCATCAAGTTCCTAATCTTGATATTGCCTCCTCCGTATCGGATGTATCAGGTTTGAGATGAGAAGTTTGGTGTACACAATCTCACGCACAGGTTGGTTTGGCGATATGTGATCAAACGTTTGGGTGGATATTTGCTGAAGAGTCCGATCGGTGTAGTGCTGAGTATGGGAACGGCGATCGTCTTGCAATCCAGTGAAGATAATTCTGTAGGGGTGTGAAATAACATCTCATTATTAAAAATGCGTAGATCTAAAAAGAGATCTACGCATTTGCTTTTCATTGAATGCAATCGTTCTATTTAACGATCGTCTCTAGTCGATCGTCTAATTAACGGTCTAGTCAATACTGATAGAGGTTGGGCGACCTGAATCCCCACTTGGAATAATGGGCGCGCCAGCTTGACGGAAATCGCTATATAGCTTGTCGCGCCAATTCCAGAACGTATCATAGAGTTCATTGTCCGCA
>JAYUEU010000277.1:0-13658 GCA_043739065.1 Synechococcales cyanobacterium
CCCCCTAACCCCCTTAAAAAGGGGGAACCGGAGCATTTTTTGTATAGGTTCTAATATATTTTTGTATTTCCCTCCTACTCTTAGTCCCACTTTTTAAAGGAGATTTAGGGCGATCGGGATCACATTTATTACGACCATTCAATTCAACAAGATCATATAGAGAACGATCACGCCATTCTACCGTATTTCACGTAATTCCTAAATTCCAAAGAAAAATCATAAGGACCGATCGTCGTTACAACTGTTGTTTGCTAATGGGTAGAATCTTCAATGCCGCGATCGCCATCTCCTCAGTAGTCATTTATCCTACCTCCACCCTAGACGTTCTCTACTCTAACCTATTGTCCTAATCATCCAACAACCCCTGTAACGATCGCATCTCACCGATCGCAAGTTCTCACACCATCAATAAAACCTTTTCCTTGAGTTGTTCAATTGCCCATTCCTGAATATCATTTTCGCCCAAAACGATCGCCCCCATATTTTGATAAATAGTTTTCTTCTTCTCATAAAGCTTACAAATCCGGCTAGCTTCAAAGGTCTCCGGCTGAGGCGGCAACATCAGAATCCCGATCGGCACAGTTACATTCACTGCTCGAACATCCGCAATCATCCAAGCCACAGCATCAGTCGTAGAATCCGGTGAATCAACTTCATAGGAAATTCCATGGGCTGCCAAATACGGTTTTCCATTAAATAACGTGGCATCAAATCGATGTTGTTGTTGCTGACCCATTAAATAATTACTAGGATTTAAAAGATTCTGGAATGAATCCGTAATCTTAAAGTTTTCAACCAAAACATTCCGAATAGAAGAACGTGCCAACCTTGCAGCCCCCTGACGATCACGCAATTTCCGTTTCGGCTTAATCAATGGTTCTTTTAAAAGCTGAGATGGCAACCGTTCCAGAAGCTGATCCACAGTCGCCAAAGAACCCGATGGCTCCGTAAACTGAATACTATTCATCCATGAGGTGGCAATACGTAACAATCGTTCATGACGTGGCTCACCATTCTCCCGATCGCCCGGAAATAGTAATCCTTCAGATACAGCATGTCGCATCTGTTCCTCAAACAATCGTAAAAAGTGGATATCCTCCATCGCAAAACAATTCACACGATTCCACCGCTTCAGGAATACAGTCTCAACCCGCTCATCATCAAAAATGACAAGCCCAATATTGATCCGTTCATCAGCGATCGGATCCGGAACATACTGAATAACACTATAACGACAGACCATAAGACTTACTGGGCTTCAGAGGACAACCGTTCAAGAATCAACACCAATCGCTGCTGACGGACGAAAAGGTACTCGACCAGTACCAATCGCTCTTCCATTGTAATACCCCATTCCTCCGGAACACTCGCCACGGATGAAAAGATATTTAATTCAGTTACCTCTTTTAAATTCTGCCGCATCTTCTGAAAATCGATCGGCTTAAAACAACACATTTCAAATCTACTAAGCAATAAAAGTTCTAAGCTTAGTTCTGAATCAAATTCTATTGATTTCTGTAATGAGTCAATTGTCCAATTCGGCCCACCCTCAAAACAATGTCCATGATCTACAGAATGCACCAAACGAGGAGGCTGATCATTCACCAAATATTGCGGATCATAATTAATCACCCAACCAAATAACGCAGACAATAAAGCATATCTCGATCGATTTTCTACCTCACCCGTCCCAAGCAACTCCACACTATCTCGACAATCCGGAATCCATAACGTCCCATGAGCCAATCCGGGACTAAATAGTTTCAGCCGTCTATCTAACTCAATCAGTTGTGCCGAAATCTCAATCAATCTTGGCATTCCAACAGGCGCACCCAAAGCTATTCCCAGACGTGCGACAATCTGATCATTAATGATTTGCCGACCTGCCTGGATGCCCTTGACGACATACAACTGATCATCCTCACATTCTAATAAAACTGGTTCTGCTTTAGTGCGCCATGCTCGACGATAGGTAATAGCCTGAAGTGACTCCACCGGAGATTGCAGTAGAGAACTTAAAGCATCCTTCCAGTAGTTCACTTTTGTATGACGATCGTCCATCCTACTCCCCCAACAATCCCTGTAACGATCGCATCTCACCGATCGCAATCTCCAACCGCTCCAAAATCTCCCCCGCAATCACCCCCGGTTCAGGCAAATCCGCCGCCGACTGCAAACTCTCATCCCGCAACCAAGAAATATCTAAATTATCGCCCCGTTTCGCAATATCTTTCCGACTAAAACAGCGCCAACGACTCTCCTCTCCACCATCCTCGCGTTCACTTAACCCATTCGCATCCGTTCCATACAAGGATTCAAATTCTGTAAAATGCGATCGGTTCAAAGGATTGCGCTTCCCGAAATTCGTCATATTCGTCCGCATATCATAAAACCAAATCGCCTTAGTATTCCCCTTCTCCGTCAAACCTCGTTGCAAAAACAACACATTCGTCTTCACCCCCTGCGCATAAAAAATTCCCGTCGGCAATCGCAAAATCGTATGCAACCCACATTTATCCATCAGATCCGCCCGAATCAATTTCCCCACTCCATCTTCAAACAACACATTATCCGGCAACACGATCGCCGCTCTACCACCGGGCTTCAACGATCGGTAAATATGTTGCAAAAACGCCAATTGTTTATTTGAGGTCGAAAAACTAAAATCATCCCGCGACGGCAACCCTCCACCCTTCTTCGTCCCAAACGGCGGATTCGTTAAAATCACATCCGATCGTCCCAACGCCCGCCCCTCCGACGACAACGTATCCCCCAACTTCACCCCCGCCCCATCAATCCCATGCAACATCATATTCATCAACAGCAATCGATGCGCATCCTGCACCAACTCCATTCCACAAAATGCCTGAGACTTCTGAAACTCTTGTAACTTTTCAGACAATTCAAACAAATTATCCGTATTCGCTTTAATAAACTGATCCGCCTGAATTAAAAACCCACCCGTTCCCGCCGCCGGATCTTGAATCACTTCCCCCGCCTGAGGTTGCATTAAATGAACAATAGAATCAATCAATGGACGCGGTGTAAAATATTGTCCAGCCCCCGACTTCTTCTCACTCGCATTCTTTTCCAACAACCCCTCATACAAATCCCCCAGACCTTCTTCCTTTGCCGAATACCAATCCAACTCATCAATACTCGTCACCAGCTTCTTCAAAATACGCGGCTGTTTCAACGCCGTCTGCGCATTTGCAAAAATTGCCTGGACCTTTGGACGTCCTGTATCCTCTCCCAAATCCAACAACAACCGTCGATAAAACTCTAATTGTGCCGTCCCCTCCAACACCGTCAAATCATTCCACCGCAACCCCTCCGGCAACTGAGACTCTTCACCCTTCTCCTTCAACAGTTTCAGAAATAATAAATAGGTCAACTCCGTCACATACTGAAGATAGGTGATCCCATCATCCCGCAACGCATGACAGAGATTCCAAAGTTTCTGAACAATATCCGAAGTCGTACTCATTACTCAATTGCCCACAAAATTCCATTCATTATCCCACCGAAGGCTCCCACATCGCCGTTCCAATCTCCTGCAAAATTGCCCCCAACTCTCCCCCAAATACCTTATTAATCCGATCGAACCCACCTCCTTCACTCTTAAATAATCCCTGATCCATTGCCGCCATATCCACCACATACTCCCGTTCTAACTGTTTACCAATCCGTTCCAACCATTTACGCTGTGGAGCCGTCCAAGCCTGTTTCATTAAGATCTTCTTCAATGCCCGCTGTACCCGATCGCCATAGGGCACCAAAGCATCCCCCAATGCCGCCTGCCGAATAAATCCAATAATTGAAGCAGCAATATCTTCATTGGTCGCATTTCGCCAAGCCGATCGTAACTGTGCCTCCGAATAACCCGCTCCATCTAAGGCCAATCGCAAAGATTTCAAATCCGCACGGGTTAACTCACGCGGTCGCTGCATCACCACCATGATCGCCGGAATCTCATTCTGACTCCGTTCAAGAAATGCCTTAAAACTCTCCAAATAATCCTCCGGTCGCCCATAGGCAATTCCCGACTCCGCCACCCCATAACCCTGCACCACGGATCGCAACTCGTCCGCATGGTAAGAAATCAATATTGGATTCGGCTTACCCTCCCGCCCATCCAGCATTTCAGCAATCTGCGATCGGTCCTTAATCCAATGTGCCGCTACGATCGGATCGAGTTGTTTTAGATATTGTGAAACCTCTTCGATCGCCATTCCTGAAACCGTTGTAATTTGTTCACGCTGTGAATCACTTAGACGTTGTTTCTTTCGGTGCCATTTTGCCAAAAACTGATCTACAATCTCATGAATAGCTCCAATCTCTGTCACTCGCTCCAATTCATCGACCAATTGCTGAAATGAAATATTAGAATTCACCACAGGCTTCATCGTCGAAAATGGCTCGATCGCATGATATAGCCCCACCGCATCAACAATCTGAAACACCTGCTTATCAATCTCAGGACAAAGCCTTGTCGCCCGCCCAATCATCTGTTCATACAAAATCCGTGACTTCACCTGCCGAAGAAACACCAAATGCGTAATCTGTGGCACATCAATCCCCGTCGTCAACAAATCCACCGTCACCGCCACTCTCGGACTTACCTCATTCTTAAATTTCCGAATCATCTCCAATGGCCGATCAGATACTCCCGTAATTTTTAAAACATCATCATCACTGATCTCAGGATAACGTTCCTGCAATGCTTGCTTCAACAGGTATGTCACCAAAACCGCATGATCTTCATTCACACAAAAGATCAACATCTTTCCCATTTCCAGTAATGTCGGATCAAATCGATCGGCGATCGCTGCACAAACGACTTGATTAAATGACTCCGTAATCACCCGCCGATTAAATTGTTCAATATCCACCTGAATCTCATCCGGTGCATTAATCAAATCAATCTTTCCCGTCTTCTGATCATAATATTCCAGGGCATCACCAGGTTTCCAGACCATACCCTCTTCTGAAAGCTTAGTCTTAATTTGAATCGGTGGCTCATGATCAATTAAAAACCCATCAATCACGGCCTCACGATAACTGTAGATATAGACAGGTTCCCCAAAGATCTCCTTCGTATGCAGTGCAGGTGTCGCCGTCAGCCCAATCTTCACCGCATCAAAATACTCCAATACCTGCCGATATTTTGAAACATAATCACCAAAATCTCGAAATTTCAATTCATTTTCACTCAATTCCCGATCGAGCAAATATCCTCGATGACATTCATCCACCACAATGCAATCATACTGATCTACAGTCGGTTTCGGCTTGTCATCCCTGGGATACAGCAATCGAGATACGAAACTTTGTACTGTTGCGATCTGTACTTTTGTATCCCGATCGGGTTTGGCATCCTTCAGTTCTTTGATATCAAAAATATCTGCAAAAGTCTGCAAACTCTCCATCCGAGTCTCTTTAAATGCTCCCGTTGCCTGTTCACCTAATGCTGTCCGATCGACCAAAAACAACACTCTCCGAAACCGTTTTGTCTTCAGCAATCGATAAACCAATGCAATACAAGTCTTCGTTTTCCCGGTTCCGGTTGCCATGGCCAACAATAGATTGCGCCGATCGTCTGCTAAGGCTCGCTCCACCGATCGAATCGCGGTTACCTGATAGGGGCGTAATTCAAATCCATAGTGAAAATTTTCTATTTCTAATTGGGTATTAGCCTGATCAATATCCTGGTTGAGGAGATCTATCAATCCTTCTGGGCTATACCATCCACCGATCGCCCGCCTCAAATTCTGCGATCGTCGTAAATCACAAAACCAAACACCACTCTGATGTTCAAGCTGTTGTAAATAGGATTTGCCATTGGTCGAGAATATAAACGGTAACTGAGCATTCTTCCAAGGCGCACCCGCGACTAATTTGTCTTCACCTTTGATTGTAAATCCATCGCTATAGCGTTTTGCTTGATCGATCGCCCCATACACATTTTTGATTGACTTCTTCGCCTCGATCGCCCCCACCGCCTGCAATCCCACAAATAAAATATAATCTGCCCGTCCACCCGTCACGGGGTATTCTGCGATCGCGAGATTTCTTCCCTTAGTTGGACGAGCTCCATTCCCATAGGTCAAATTCACCGAATCCGTATCCCAACCTGCCTCTCGCAATTTTGAATCAATCAAATATCTCGTTTCTGCTTCATTCAGTTGCATAGACTGAAACGTTTTTTGAGCTTGGTCGATTGCACCTTGAATGGGTTTTGTAGTTTGTAGTAGTTTGGTTTGTAACTCTGCAATATGAGCTTCGAGGGTCTTCCGATCGGCTTCCGCTTGTGCCGTCAATTCCTCTGCCTGAATGCGCCGCTGGGTTTCGATCGCAACTTCTGCCGCCGCTAATTCCGACTGGGTCAAACTCTTCCGCATTTCCGTTTGTAATGACGCGAGTTCTTGCTGAAGAGTGGCTGAAGAATCTACCGGAGCCATCGGGGGCACAAAAGCACGACGTTTGTAGCTCGGATTGCTAAACGATCGATAGAACCAACTCCCTAAAAAATGCGCATACTTCAAAGATTGCAATGCCAGTCTTTGATTGCCAATCAAATGATGAACCGCCTGATTACCGACCTTACGCAATTCATGGAACGCCATTTCCACATCACCGCCGATAATCCTACGATCGCCCAACAGCCGCAACAATTCCTGCTGATTGCTCTCGCTCTGAATCCCCCCTTCCACGGCCACCAACTGCGCCAGCAATTCCCCAAACTGCCGTAACTTAATCAAACAAGTGTTAGCGTCTTCTGAAAAATACCGTTCTGCCGATGCGCCCAGTTGTTCTAGTTGCCGATCGTGAGCCTTAAGAAATTCAAAATTGATAGAAGTAAATTGTGCCACAGGATTTTGAGAAGCGAAGATAGTCTTATTATTCCACGGCAATCATAAAAATATCATCGCTTCACAATCACTTCGTAGACGATCGAAACTGAATCAATCCAAACAAAAATAACACGATCAAAACCACTTCTTCGCCCCCTTGAAGGATTTAGAAAGATCTCAACCCCATCGTCCCTAAAACTCAATCTCCTTCTTCCCATCAGAAAACTGTACATCTCGAATATTCCAATCCGATCGGCCCACGATCGTCGCCCGCAACGCCCCAAACAGACTCATTTGTTCACAAGCCGACATCGCCGCAAAAGGACGCTTAGCCGTCGGTGGAAGACGCAGAACAATAGTGGCGCTATTTCCTTCTTTAGTAATGGCATAATCGCTAATCGTAAAATCAGCACTATTACTATGGCTAATCACCGCACCCACCGCCGCATCTAACGTCTTCTCTTTAGGCAAATCTTCCGTCTTCGGAACCAAGTCATTACAACCACTATCCATCCGATAAATCGCAATCGGAACCGTTGACGCAGTATTCGCCGAAATCTTCAACGGAGTCGATATGGGCTTAGGCGAAGGAGAGTCTTCAACAGGAGATGGACTATCGATCGGTGATGGCTTAGGAGATGGAGATGGCTTAGGAGATGGAGATGGGGATACAAGTGTCGTAGTAGGTGATGGAACGGGGGAATCCTGAATCGTTGGCGTTGGGGCAGTGCAGCTCACGACCAAAAGAGACAATACTATTACCCCCACCCATGTTCTTAGCGTAGGCCCATCCTTTATTAGAGTTCTGATTTTCATCGCAATATTCCTCACAAATTTAAGCCTATCAACGTCCACTCTATTCATTCACCTTAACGCCATCAACCGTAAATGGACGATTAAAATTTAACTCAATCTCTTCCCTCAATCTCCACAGCCGATCGCTATTATTCGTGACACTCTTGGAGATAATATTGTGATTTTTGTGATTTTCTAAAAGTATTTTTTCATACATTGTATTATGCTCCTTTCGCGAGTAGCATAAGCTTAGCGGTACTCAAGATTGAGGCCGATGTCGCTTTCTCATCATCAATATGGACCAACGTCCATTACCACACAGTAGTACAAAATTCTAGCCTTTGGAAGTCACTCTTGAATACTTCCAAAGGGACAGAAGTAATTTGAGGTGAACCCATGCTGACTCAGGAAGGACGTTTTACGTTATCCGAAATTGAAGACCTCAACCGTCTGAAACTCGAACTCATTCGATTACCACCTGTTGATGTTGGCGACTATATTGCAGATTTACCCGTCGAACAACGTGCTTTGACGTTTAGATTATTAAGTAAAGATCAAGCTACCGATGTATTTGAATATCTAGAACCAGACGTTCGTGAAGAACTCATTGGGGCGCTCCACGATACCCATGTGTGCCAGATCGTTGAAGCAATGCGTCCGGACGATCGGGCCGAACTCTTCGATGAACTTCCGGCTGGAATTGTTAAACGTCTGATTCGACAACTCAGCCCCGCTGAACGTCAAGCAACGGATCTTATTTTAGGATATTCCGAAGGCATGGCTGGACGCGTCATGACGACGGAGTATGTACAACTTCGTCAAGGGCTGACGGTAGAGGAGGCGATCGCTAAAATCCGTGCCAATGACCAAGACAAGGAAACTATCTACTACGCCTACGTCACGGACAACAACCGTAAACTCGTGAGTGTGGTTTCTCTGCGGCAATTGTTTTTTTCATTGCCCACCGCCTACGTACGAGATATTGCTAGCGATCGAGTGATTAAAGTCACAACCGAAATGCCTCAAGAAGAAGTAGCTATGGTGATGAAACGCTATGACTTATTAGCGGTTCCCGTGGTCGATCGTGAAGATCGTCTGGTGGGCATTGTCACCATTGATGATGTCATGGATATTCTCGAAGAAGAAGCCACCGAAGACATTCAGCGCATGGCCGGAGTCGCAAGTGGGGACGAATCATCACTATCGCCGCCCCTAGAAAAACTCAGAAATCGGCTTCCTTGGTTACTTGGAGTGATGGCGCTTTATATTGGTGCATCAAGTTCAATTTCGCCCTTTCAAGACACCATTCAAAAGATTCCAGTCTTAGCAGTGATTATGCCCTTATTTTCAAATACTGGCGGCACCGTTGGCATCCAAGCCATGACCGTAACCATTCGATCCATTGGTCTTGGAGAAGTTACCCCAGACGATACGCTGAAGGTATTAAAACAGGAGTTGCTGGCTGGATTAGGGACCGCTGTTGCGTTGGGTGGAACAATGATCTTGCTGGCATTGATTTGGACTAAACCAGAAGAACGCTGGGTCGCGGTGATTGCGGGGGCAGTAATGTCATCCAATACATTAGTTGCTGTGACATTAGGGACGTTGTTACCGATCGGATTCAAGCGTTTAAATTTAGATCCAGCGTTAATCAGTGGTCCATTAGTAACGACAATGTTAGATACGATCGGGTTTATTATGTTTTTAACATTGATTACGTTTAGTATTTCAATATTTCATGTTGGTTAGAACTGTTATGTAAACGATCGACCCCACTACTGAAGTTATAAATAATGAAACTCGCAACCGACCTACGATTAACGTTTGAGGAGTATCTACAATATCAAGAGAATTCAGATACTCGCTATGAATTAGTAAAAGGAGAATTGATTCCCATGAGTTTAGGGACAGGTAGGCATGGGAAAGTGATTAAATTTGTCGATGATCAGTTAAATCAATCGATCGATCGCAATCAAACCTCTTGGACATCACAGCGCCTAACCGTCGGTATTCAGTCTCCCCGAGGCAACCGTTGGGATACTTGTCGAATACCTGATGTGACAGTATTAGGGCTTGAGCAATGGAATGACATGGACGATCGCGAAGCGGTGATTCGTGCCCATGAAGCGGCTCCATTATTAGTTGTGGAAGTGGTTAGCCCATCAACCCGATCGGAGGATTACGGCGCTAAATGGTCAGAATATGCAGTTCTAGATATTGGGGAATATTGGATTGTGGATTTGGGAAAAGATGTAGTAGTAATTTGCACCTTAATTGATGGCCGCTATCAAGATGTAGAATACCGAGAACTAGACATCATTCGATCGAAGACATTTCCAGATCTAAATCTCAACGCGCACAACATTCTAAATTCTACTGCTCCTTAAACTATGATGACAACGATTGCTCCACTCACCAATGAAACACTCTGGGAAATTTTGCGTGACACTGTAGATGACAGTGCAGCAAATCATCTCGTTTGGCATTATCTCGGCTATATTCAAAACCCCGAAACCCAAGACTGGAGCATTACCGATCCAGACTGGTCTGCAGCCTATCCAGATCCACCAAACTTCATCGAAAGCCGTCCCGCCACCGTCAAACTCACCCGATCGATTCCACCCGAAAACAAACAGCTTCTAAAAACCCAACTCGGTTTTGAAGGCTATACTCTGAATGAACTCATCCCCCGTAAAACCCGACGCGCAACAATGGTGAACTGGCTCCTCAGTTACGCAGCCATTCACAATATCCCTCTAAACTAATTCATTCCTCATTATCAATTCAAAATGTCCTACGATTGGCTACAATCATCTCTCAAAACAATTCATAAAGCAGGTTGGTACAGAACCCCACGCTGCATTACAGCTAGTGTCGGAAATTGTATTGAAGTAGAAGGAAAACAATATATCAATTTTTCTAGCAACGACTATCTAGGTCTTGCTAATGATTCGCGATTAAAAAACGCTGCGATCGCCGCCATTCAAATTCATGGCACAGGTGCAACAGGCTCTCGGCTCGTGACAGGGCATAGAGCATTGCATAATCAATTAGAACAAAGTATTGCAGACCTAAAAGGTACGGAAGCTGCCCTTGTATTTAGTTCTGGATACAGTGCAAATATTGGAACAATCGCGGCTCTTGTGGGAAAACGTGATTTGGTTTTAAATGACCAATACAATCACGCTAGTCTTCGTAATGGCAGCGCATTGTCAGGTGCGAGTTGTCTGGATTACCAACATTGTAGTATACCGAATCTGCGAGAACAGCTTGAGAAGAACCGATCGCATTTTGCAAAATGTCTAATTCTCACCGATAGCGTTTTTAGTATGGACGGAGATCTCGCGCCTTTAAGTGAAATTTTAGATCTCGCCGTTGAATTTGACAGTATGGTTTTAGTCGATGAGGCCCACGCAACAGGGGTTTTAGGACGATCGGGTGCAGGTGGGATTGAAGCCTGTGGTTGTACAAATCGGCCCGTCATTCAAATGGGAACGTTGAGTAAAGCGATCGGTTCTCTCGGCGGCTATGTCGCGGGATCTGCGATCTTGATTGACTTTTTAAAAAACCGTGCGCCAAGCTGGATTTACACGACAGCCCTTTCACCCGCTGACACTGCCGCTGCTCTCGCTGGCATTGAAATCATTCGGACCGAACCCAATCGGCGTGACAATCTTTGGCGCAATATCCGAACGTTACAAAATCAATTTAATCCAGATCAATTTAATCAAACTAGAATACAAACATTTCCATCCGATTCTGCCATTGTTTGTATTCCGCAACCGACCGTTCAGGATGCATTAAAACTCAGCCAGCATCTACAGAACTCAGGAATCTTTGCCCCGGCCATTCGTCCACCAACCGTCCCGACCAGCCGAATTCGCTTAACTCTAATGGCCACCCACACCCCAGATCAAATTGAGGTGCTTTCTAGGGCCATCCGATCGTATCTATCAACTTGAGAATTAATCTTCGTAAGGCGTTAGAATCTCGTAGCCCGTATCTGTCACCGCGATCGTATGTTCGTATTGTGCAGAAAGTTTTTTGTCTTTAGTAATTGCCGTCCAATTATCTTTCAACAACTTCACCTCAAAGGTCCCTTCATTGATCATGGGTTCAATAGTGAAGACCATTCCAGGCCGCATCTTCTTCCCCTCGCCCCATTCGCCATAGTGGGAAATTTGGGGTTCGGTATGAAAGACATTACTAATACCATGACCGACAAAATCTTGGACAACACTAAAGCCTTGAGACTCAGCATATTCCTGAATCGCTGCACCAATATCGCCAATATGATTGCCCGGTTTCACTTGTTCAATGCCAAGCTGACGACATTTTTTAGTGACTTCCACCAAACGCTTTGCGATCGGAGACGGTTCACCCACAAAATACATCCGAGACGTATCACCGTGATAGCCTTCCACAATCAGCGTCACATCAATATTGAGAATGTCGCCATCTTTTAAAATCTGCTTAGAATTAGGGATTCCATGACAAACAACTTCATTCACACTGGTACAGATCGATCGGGGAAATGCCTTACGATCGCCCTCTGCGCCATATCCCAAAGGAGCGCTTTTTGCTCCATGAGCCTTGGTCCAGCGTTCTGCTTCATCATTCAAGGATTGGGTACTGACACCAATTTTGACAAATGCTTCTAAATGCTTCAATAACTTGGCTGCTAGATGGCCTGCAACCCGCATTTTTTCGATTTCACGTTTTGAGAGAAGAGTAATTTGCCCTGTCATAGCCCCAGCATCCAATCCTATATAAATCCATTTAACGTGATCTACAAGGATACAGGAGAGCGTACCCTGTCCACGATCGTACTCTTGATTTTTTAGGGATTAATTTAGGGCATAGGACCACCAAACGTACTAGTCTGACGTTCGATTTCAGTTAGTTGATTTTTGACCGTTTGCAACACTTCCTGAAGTTCCGGCATAACGCCCAGTTCATCGGGGTTGATCGGTAGGGTCGAGTACGATCGGCGGTGGAGTTCTTCGACTTTTCGTTGGAGTTGGCGAGCTACGGTCAGGGTGTCACGACTCAGACTAGAGGCTTGCTGCTGTTGATAGAAACGCAGGGCAGTACCGCGAAGAATTTGCAAGGTGGCATCTTCTCCCTCCGATCGAGGATGATCTCCAATTTGAGGCTTCGGCATCAACTTCAACCGCAGCAACAGTCGATTTTTTTCATGAATTCGTTCAATTTCGACTTGAACTACGTCCTCAACCGGATCCATAGGCAACGACGTGAGCCGCTTAAGTTCTGCAATCACACCATTAAAGGTTTCGAGTGGTAAACAATCCACAAACGATTGAAATACGCCGCTATCACTCCACAATATTCGTCCCTGATGACCCTGATGCTCAAAAAACAGCCGTCCAATTCCAGTTTCTAAAATACGACCCAAAAGCGCTTGGAGCAAATCTTTGGGACTTAATGCCAAGAGTTCTTCAGAGGACGCATTAATATGGAGGCTATTGGTTTCAAGTTGCGGCAGGGCGCTACCGGGAAGGACGAAGGGCAACGGGCAAGATTGGATTGACGATGACATAGATTCTGATGACTGAGGCTGGATGACGGTGCTGCGGTCGAGTTCCGACTCAGGATTTTCTGCAATTTCTTCTACGATTAACGTGTCGTGAGTATGCCGATCGGTAGGCAGCGGTGGCAATCCAGGCTTGG
Source organism: Synechococcales cyanobacterium (assembly GCA_043739065.1). Classification (GTDB taxonomy): domain Bacteria; phylum Cyanobacteriota; class Cyanobacteriia; order Leptolyngbyales; family Leptolyngbyaceae; genus JAAFJU01. Next base: position 13,341 of record JAYUEU010000277.1, read on the forward strand.
CCGCGATCGTCCGTGGGGGCAAGATCGGACGTTCTCTAGAAAGCGTTGGAGTTTTATCCTCGTCGTCCTCAAAAATTATAGGCCGTTCAAAGAATATCGTGGGTGGTTCCTCAAAGCCTTCATCAATAGTATCGATCGCACTAATCGCAGGATTTGCCCCCTGATCTTCGTCCATCCATTGATCAGGTCGCTCAAAGAAAACAGTCGGCGGGTCTATTGACTCGGATTGTTCTACGGGTTTAGCCGTGTTATTCGCCTTGAATTTCAGATAGGCCGACAAGACCTGATGCTGAAGGTCGCAGGAAATGACTTGCGGTG
>JAYUEU010000278.1:0-4689 GCA_043739065.1 Synechococcales cyanobacterium
CGATGGGCTTGATGCTAAAAGCAAAAACGATGTTAAGGCAAGCCTAGCTAACATGGCGAAAGCTGCTGCATCCAAAGAACAAACAAAAAACACAAAAACCTTATTTGCTCAGAGTGCGATAGAAATCGACAGCAAAATCGAGGTCTATATTTACTCTAGTATAGTTGCGATGGAACAGGATTCAGACAAGGGTTCTACTTCGAGACAAACCGATATAACAGTCATACGAGCAAAATTAACCTTCTACAAAAACCTGTGGCCTTCATATGCCCAAGCTGTCATGAAACATCATGTGAAATTAGTCAGTCAGTGGCTCGATGATAACAATACCCCACCGGGTTCCGGAGCAACTAATATCTGCATTAAAAACAAGGTAGGATAAAAATAGGATTTACCGACCTACCTTTGGTATGCAGGAAAGTTGTTACCTCGGCAATCGTTGCTAATGCAGAAATAAGTGTTCTAAAGCCTTTTACTACCTGATTAAGTTAGCCTTTCAGCTTGCCTCTATTTGACTGCCGGAGTAACAACTAATACTTCTATAGCAATTTTTGATCGAATGAAGTAAAGGAGAAACATAACTGGTAAGCGTTGTAGACATCTCTATGTACCTCACGCCAGTAAGAACCGCTATAATGCTATCTAACCCTTATATATCACCTTGAAGAAATTAAATCCAATAAATTTTGATTTTTCCGAGGTACACTAAAGTTTCCGTATATGCATATGTTCTTGTGGAATTGCAAGTTTTGCTGATTAGTAGGTTTTCTTAGTTTATTTGCAGCATGGGTAATTCTTTATGACTTTTGCAGAATTTGAGAGATGGCTAAATTATGTCCATACTTTCTCTCCGGAAGCTGGACTCAATCCAGACATAACTAACCTAATAGCTTCCTCAGTTGAGGGGAATAGCAACAATAATGGAGTAGGGGCAATATTAACTGGAGTAGACTCAGCTAAAGTACGCGAACAAGCACAAGAACTGGTTCAGACTGATCCAGGAGACCAACGGTGGTGTGACGATGCCTGGATAGATCGATTTACTGCTTCACCCGCTAATGGACTTGCCAGTGTTATTGGCTTAATACAGACTAGAGTTAACTGGAATCCATTCAATAATGTTATTGAAAATAACAATGCTTTTACAGATTTTGTTAATCTACTTTTACTAAACCCTTTTCTGTCACGGAATATCATTGATCAGCAAACTATTAGTTTTGAGAATAAGGATTATAGCTCAATTATTTCTGACATTGCAAATCTTTACGTAGGATTACTTCCCGACCAAATTCAAGATATTATTACCAATCTTCGACAAATGGCTCGGGCGGCATTATCTAATGCTTCTTCTCGTCAAACTAACACACTGTTTGTTCAGAATGTCATGCAAGTTCAAGATTCGGACATATTGTCATTCTACTTGTACTTCTCTACAGTTGAATTTACATATCATGATGGAAAGCATCATTTCATGAAGGCGGATGCTACATTCAACCGAATAAAGTTAGATTTTAATGCCGCCATCATTTGGAATCGTACTACCGCTGTGGTGGTTGCGCGTCTTTTTTATCTTGATGTTAACCAATGGTTGGATAACAACACAACACCTGTAAATTCGTCAGTACAACCTGTAAATCTTTGCTTTTAGCGATCGCTAATCTTGTAGGTTGGGTTGAAGCATGAAACCCAACAATCCTATCTTTGCTGGGTTCCGCTCTATTCAGCACCAACCTACCAGTTCATCGTATATTCTCATACTTAGTTACTTTAGTGAATAGCGATCGCAGGATGAAACGAAGGACGATCGTGTCCAGCTAGATACATGGAATGTGTTCGCACAATCACAAGCAAAAACAGTGAATCGTGATTTAGTGAAAGAGCGATCTCAATAGTATGTAAATAGTAAATAGGCTAATTGGAGGTACAATGCCAACTATTGAACACAAATCTAAAACTAGAAAGAGGGTTCTTGCTTCTATTCTAATTAGCAGCATCAATCTGATTTTAGTTTGGTCTTTGGCACCTCAAGTTCAATCTCAAGACCAACCTAAAAAGAGCCAATGTAGTGTTCCTCCAAAGCTACCACAAGCTTATTGGAAGGCTGTCGAAGATGCCAAAAAATCTCCAGACTCCTCTAAAGTGTTTAGGAATCTCACGGCCATTACACATGACAACAATGGATTAGTCTGGGATAAAAGCGGTCGCGTCTTGGTTGTTACTTGGGCACATTATAACTATAGTCAAGTCGACCAAATTCTCCACCAAGATTTATGGGTTACGGTCGTTCCTGATCTGCAAAAATTTTGCAAGAACTATACCTCACATACACTTATTGAAGATTGTCACTTAACCCCACTCGAATGTCGCATAGATCAATTGCTTGGTATGCCCTTTGATGCACCTAATAAAAGTCGCCAAATCGTTGAGATTTGGGTTGACCCCAAATTTCTGTTTCGCCCCAGCCCTGATCCGGAAATCACTGATCATGAGGCAGAACTGAACTTTCGCCCCCCAAATGAATTTGCATCCGTGTCGTTCAGCTATTACCAGTGGTTCAAATCTCAATTTGCTGATCGCTATGAATATCAAGGAAAATCAATTACTCCTGAGGTTGTAGCAACTTCTTGTAAAGTGCCTTATCCTTGGAGCCGACTCGGATATACCTATGACTGGGGTAATTCTGAAGATTGGCAAGACCCTAATCGTCCAAAGACCGTTGGATTGAGTGAATTTGTTATTCGTCAAGGGTCACCTATTTCGGTTAAACCCCAAAAAACCGCTGGTAGTACCCAAATAACCGCTGAGCAGTACTGTAGACCGATGAAATGACTCATAGCAAGTGCCTTCTAGCCGTGCGATCGCAGTTTGCAAAATTAGAAAGAGCGATCGCAGGGTCACAAACCAAGGGGCGATCGCTCGTTGCTCTTACACAATCAATATAATGTCATCACTCCAAGATTAGGAGCTTCATTAAATTGAATCATTGATTTATCAATACTTCGGATAAAATTTGAGCAGATTTTAGACCTCAAACCCTGATTCAGCCGTCTTGTGCCAGTGGTGCGCTCATCGCCTCGCCCATCTAGAGCAATACCTGTCGAATAATCTGATTATTCCGGTCGATTAACCCCTTTGTCGTCAATGGGCACAGGTTCGCAGCGATCGCCAGAGTGCGGGACGACCGATTTCCCCTCAGGACGCTTGGATCGCAGCAACAGCTCTACGCCACGATTTACTGCTAATCACTCACAACATCAAAGACTTCCTTGAAATTCCCAATCTACGGCTTATCACTCCTTTACCCTAGCACCTTGCCTGTAGCAGCAGCCAGCTAACAACTTTCATGGAATAGAAATGGTGACAAAAAGAGGGCCGATCTCAATCACGATCGGCCCTTTTACTTAATCAATTAGTCTTTAATTTAAAATCACCAAAATCCAACAGCCAGAATTACTTAAGTGAGCGATTCTAGATAATCTCGAACCTGATTACGTCGTTTGGGTTGACGCAACTTCTGAAGTGCCTTTGCTTCAATCTGTCGGACTCGTTCACGGGAAAGTTCCAAGGCTCGACCAATTTCTGCCAACGAATAAGGCTGGCCATTGTTCAGACCAAAACGCATTTTAATTACATCGCGTTCGCGTTCAGTCAAATCTGCTATCAGCAATAGTAAATCTTTGCGCAATGATTCACGCATCAACAAATCTTCCGGCGACAGATCATCTGTTTCCAGCAGATCTCCGAGTTCCGTATCTTTTTCTTTGCCGACCTTGGTTTCTAGCGACACTGCACGAGGCACCTTTAGGAGCACTTCCCGCACCTGCTCGACACTCATATCTAGCTCTTGCGCCACATCTTCGATCGATGCAGTACGGCCTTTTTCTTGAGCAATCTTTCGCTGAGCTTTTTTGATTTTGTTCAGTTTTTCAGTAATGTGGACCGGAAGCCGAATCGTACGACTTTGGGTTGCGATCGCCCGCGTAATGCCCTGCCGGATCCACCAGTATGCATAAGTACTAAACCGATAGCCTTTAGTCGGGTCAAATTTTTCCACCGCCCGCTCCAAACCCAAAGTGCCCTCTTGGATCAAATCCAACAGCTCTAACCCACGATTTTGGTACTTCTTCGCCACGGACACCACCAGACGAAGATTCGCCTTGATCATGTGTTCTTTCGCCCGAATTCCCTCAGTTTGGATTTTCTCCAGCTCGTCCACAGCCACATTTGCAACTATTGCCCAAGCCTGTTTTCCTTCTGCCATTACAGGTTTTAATTCTGAAACCATCAGACTACATTCGGAAGCCCAACGTTCTAGAGATGGACGATGGCCCAGAATCGCCGTCAACCGATCGCGTGCCTCAATCACCTTGACATACTCAGCAATGGATCGATTATTGAGACTAGATTCCGTATTTCGATGCTCAAGCAGCAGCATATAACGCTGAACACGTTGGGCTTCCGTCACTTCTTCGTCTCGACCCAAAAGCGGAACACGCCCGATTTCTTGCAGATACATCCGCACCAAATCTGTAGTTCTGCTGCGTCCGGCGACAGGAATAATTTCGATCGCCTCATCCAAATCTAAAGTACCTATTTCTAGAGCGATCTCTTGAAGATTAGGCTCCTGAAAATCAATATCCTGGAAAATCGGCTCTTGAAAGTCCGAGTCCTGAAGATCGATAATTAATG
>JAYUEU010000279.1:0-3201 GCA_043739065.1 Synechococcales cyanobacterium
GGGAAACCACTGGCGAGGCAGTTTTTCATGGTCTGAAGCTCAACCTGAACTGGACGAGGAACAGGATTGAGGGGAAACCCTTTGGCTTCGGTGTAAGCTTCTTGATGGGGCTGTTCTAAAATTTGTTCGGCATCGAAGGGCCATGTTACTTCTGAACAGACACCAAGTTTTTTCGTAACTTTAGTACAACTGCTGAGATAGGTGCCCTTATCCTGACTCGTATCCCCATCCAACTCGCGAGCATTGTAATAAATAAACAAACGGCTCACATCTTCATTACTGTTTTTGAGCCGTTTTAATAGGTATTCGTAAGCCCCGGCCATGGCATTCGCGGCGCAACTGCTGGTGGCGCTTTGGTTCTCAACGGGACTCATGTGAGGCCTTAGGTCAATTTGGGATGGATTTTCAGCCCGATCGTCCTGAAAAAGATCAGATTTAGGTTGTTTACGATCGGCTTGGTATCCCCCTAAATTAAAGGTTTGGCCGGCTGCATTTTGGATGACCGTCGATCGGCGAACTTGGCGAAAATGTTTAGGCACTGAAATATCCTTTAGATTGAGAGAAAAAATTTATCTGGACCTCTCCAGTGTTCCCTAAATATTTTACGATCGCTCGTGGCGTACTTCCTCGTGGCGTACTTCCTCGTGGCGTACTTTCTCGCACCAACCTCGTCGGCTTCCTCACCAGCCAATTCTTTCAGACCCATCGTAGTTAATCCCCATTTCAAAGATTTCAGTTAGTGAATTCCTAAGAATCAATAAATCATCGCTCTCGTCAGAGTTCCTAGATAAAATATAGAAGCCAAGCCTAAAGATCATTCTCGGCCTTCTCTCTAGCCCCTTAGCCCCAACTACACCATGGTTCAAGCCCTCTCCAACCTTCTTTACGTTAATCCCAGCAGTGGAAACGACAGTGCATCCGGATCGCAGGCAACACCCCTTAAAACCATCACCAAAGCAACTCAGCAAGCCACCGCAGGCAGTTCGATTCGCTTAATGCCCGGAACCTATAGCGCGGCGACGGGCGAAGTGTTTCCCTTAGTGGTGCCGAGTAACGTAACAGTTGTGGGGGACGAGAGCCAGAAAGGAAAGGGGATTCAAATTACGGGTAGTGGCCGCTACTTGAGCGCGAGTTTTGGCGGCCAAAATGTCACATTCAAACTTGAAAGCCTATCCACCTTAAAAGGCGTGACTATTACCAACAATGAAAGCCGAGGTACAGGAATTTGGATTGAAAGCACTAACCCAACCGTCGTAAATTCTACCCTTGTGAATTGTCAGCGTGAAGGTATCTTTGTAACCGGAACCGCCAAACCGATCGTGACAGATTGTGTATTCTTCCAAAATGCTGCCGCAGGGATTTCCATTGTTCGCGAGGCCAAAGGTGAATATCGCAATAATGTTTGTCAAAATACAGGGTATGGCATTGCCATCGGTGATAATGCTGCGCCCTTATTAGTGGGAAATCGTATATTTGAAAATCGATCGGGCATTGTGTTATCCCGTGCAGCACGTCCGGTTTTACGAAACAATATTATTGAACGAAATACTGAAACTGGACTCGTCGTTCTTGAAACCTGTATGCCCGACCTAGGCAACCCTCAGGAACCGGGCGGCAATGCAATGCGAGACAATGGTGAAGTTGATTTACAAAATGCGACCAACCCACAAATCACCATGGTTTCTGTGGGCAATCAACTCAATCCCACTCGACTGCAAGGTGCAATAGAACTCCTCGCCAATGAAATCCCCCCCATCAGCACTAATCCACCGATCGTTACTCCACCGATCGTCACTCCACCAAAAGTAGATCCACCATTCAATCCAGTAGATCCAGAAATCATTGTTGAGCCGCCGATCGATCCGGTAATTGGAAAACCCACGATCGCACCTTCTGACATCCAAGGTCATTGGGCAGAACCATTCATTCAATCCTTGGTCAACAAACAATTTGTTAGCGGGTTTCCCGATGGCACATTCAAACCCGAAACCGTCCTTACTCGTGCCCAATTTGCAGCCGTTTTAGCAAAGACATTTGATTTACCCGCCAAACGACAACCTTCTACCTTTGCTGATGTACCTTCTAGTTTCTGGGGTGCCGCCGCGATCGCAAAAGCAAATAGCATGGGCTTTATAGCAGGCTTCCCCGATGGCACCTTCCGTCCCGGACAAAACCTCACCCGTGTACAAGCGATCGTCGCCTTAGTGAATGGTTTAGGTCTAACGGGTGGCGCATTAAACGTATTATCAACCTACAGCGATCGGACAGGCATTCCCAGCTATGCAATTGAATCTGTCTCAACAGCAACACAACGCGGAATGGTCGTAAATTATCCAAATCTTAAACAACTAAACCCAAATCGGGATATGACCCGCGCTGAATTTGCTGGAGTAATGTATCAAGCATTAGTTGCCATTAATCGAAGCCCTGCGATCTCCTCTAACTATATTGTAAAACCTGATATTGGACTAATTCAATTCACAGATTTAGATTCCCACTGGGCCAAAGACTTTGTATTATCAATGGCAATGCAAGACTATATTCGAGGATATGCCGACGGAACATTTAAACCCGATGGACCCATCACCCGATCGCAATTCGCAACCATTGCCGCCCGTGCCATCAATCCCCCCCCGAGACTCACTACTCAAAGCTTTAGTGATGTTCCGAATACCCATTGGGCCAAAGATTCAATTGATCAAATAGTATCAGGTGGGTTTCTCATGGGTGATGCCAGTGGGAAATTTTATCCAGATCAAAAGATGACTCGACTGCAATTGGTGCAAGCATTAGTCGTAGGGCTGTCACTTTCGGGTGGGAACACCGCAACATTGGCCAAACTCACCGATCGCACCAGCATTCCAGCAGACTCACAAACAATAGTTGCAACGGCCATTCAAAATCGCATTGTTGTGAACTATCCCGATGTCAAACAGTTCACCCCAAACCGTGAAGCAACCCGTGCGGAAGTGGTTGCAATGATTAATCAAGCGCTCAGCCGATCGGGCCGTGCCTTAGCCGTGAATTCGAGCTATATTCTTGTGTAATACCAGATTTATTAGTCAGTACCAAAGATCCCGATCCCCCTAAATCCCCCTTATGAAGGTAGGGGTGATTCTCTAAAGAAAAGAAAGTAGATTTGGTAGGTTGTGTCCAAATAATCGGGTTGCACGGGTTATGGAAGAATGACTAGCATTCCGA
>JAYUEU010000280.1:0-20511 GCA_043739065.1 Synechococcales cyanobacterium
GTCAGCGACCTGAGAATGCTGGAAAATTAATTGTAATGATTCAACCGAGCTTTGGAGAACGTTATCTCAGTTCTCCATTGTTTCAAGATATGACTTAAATAAATAACAGTAATAAATGACATTGCCTGTTGCTATTCAACGATGAGATAACAACAGGCAATAATAATGGAGATTCTTAATTAAAACCCTTCATTTAATTAAATGCGTTTTTCAATTCTAAATTTTCCGCAACAATCGACTCACCGCCCAGCCTTGGACATTTCGATACGCAAGCGGCGACCACGATTCACCATCACGCCAGACTGGAGCGCCTGTAATAGCCACGGCATCTCCGCAGGGAATAACCGCGATCGGCGTAGAAAAACCGGCAGTTGGACGAAGATTCAGACTATCTCGTCCGCTTTCACAAATGGCACGATGGGTAGGTTGCAACACTTTGATGTTGGTCCCATTCGTGGCACCCAAACTACTCACCGATCGGGATGCTGGTGCGCCGGGGAATAAACTAACTATCTGATCGGCCCAGTTAGGATTGGCACTTTGCAACAGCCAAGTCAGTAAGACTACGATCGGAAGTCCAAGCAAAGCCAAGAGCAGATAGAGATCGGATATGTGTTGTCTACCCGCCATTTTACGTCGCACTGCACCTCTAAGCATTTGAACTCACCCAAAAGATTACTACTTAAAATCTCTGTCTCTAGCATAGCGGATTCCCTTTGAATTTTTAAAGTTCTCCAGAGTTTTCTAGAAGCAAAAGAATGGAAAATGTACTTAACATCATTTGATTCTGTAATGTACAAATAGTTCATCCTTGACAACAAGTGACTGAATTAATTCTAATTTTGGAGCATTTTCAATCAAGAATCCATCTCCAGCAACGGGCATTGGAGAGAGAGAGTTTCCTAAAATTAATGGACAAATCGTCAGCCACAACTCATTCACGAGTCCAGCACTAAACAGCGACCCCACAAGTTGTCCACCGCCCAGCAAGGCTAGCTTTTTAATCCCTAATTCCTCTAATTCTGTAAAAATTACCCGCCAGTCAAAGGGCGAGGTCTCCGCCGCTAGCACGACATCAAATTCAGGCCGATCGCCCCACTTTGTCGCTCCTGCTGCATCCGTCAACAATCCACGGGGAATGGGTTGGGAGAAAAATGGATAACTTGGATCTAAATTAGCACTTTGAGAACAGACGATTTGTAGAGGCTGATCCGGCTGAGTCCGATCGCGGCGGGCTTGGATGAGTTCGGGCGATCGGACCGACATACTGGTTCCATAGGCTCGCAAAGTTCCCGCCCCAAACAGGACCGCATCGGTATTCGCAATCTGGACTTCTAGGTGATTTTGATCGTCCTTGGAAACAAAACTAGAGGGAGCCTTACTGTAGTCCGTCAGTTTGCCGTCGGCGCTCATGGCGAGAATTGCAGTGGTATGAATCATGAAGTGACTTGTTTTTGTACAATAGAAAAGCTTAGACCCAAACGGCCCCAAACCTCCCAGACTAAATCGATCTAAATCGATCATTCGCAAATCGATCATTTGCAATCAGTTTACTCATTAAGATTCACCAGGACTCCCTAGGACTTATTATGACCGACAATCTCAAACGTACTCCTCTTTTCGACTTGATGGGTGGTGCCCGTGCGATCGGCTTTTCGGGGTGGGAGATGCCTGTGCAGTTCAGCAGCATTACTCTGGAACATCAGGCAGTTCGCAATAGTGCGGGGATGTTTGATATTTCCCATATGGGTGCATTTACCTTTAAAGGCAATGTTTTAGACCAAATTCAAAAGCTTGTTCCGTCGGATTTATCACGGCTTAAACCAGGTCAGGCTCAGTATACGGTTTTGCTGAATCCTGACGGCGGAATGATTGATGATTTAATTTTTTATTATCAAGGAGGTGAAGGCGATCAACAGTCTTGGGTGGCGATCGTGAATGCAGCAACTATTGATAAAGACAAGGGTTGGATATTGAAACATTTGGATTTAAGTCAGCTTGAATTTGAAGATTTGTCGCCGTCAAAAGTCCTGATTGCTGTGCAAGGACCAAAGGCCGCAGGTCATGTTGAACGCATTTTACAGAAAAAACTCGATCGGGTTAAAGCCTTTGAACATGGCGATGCGAGTTATGATGGCGAGTCTGTTTTTGTGGCGCGGACGGGCTATACGGGAGAGGATGGCTTTGAATTGTTATGTTCGCCGGAGGTGGGCCGATCGTTGTGGACGGCGTTCATTGAATCTGGGGTTGTGCCTTGTGGATTGGGGGCGCGGGATACGTTGCGATTAGAAGCAGCGATGGGATTGTATGGTCAGGATATGAATGAGAGTATTTCGCCATTGGAAGCGGGTTTGGGTTGGTTGGTTCATTTGGATAAGGGTGATTTTATTGGGCGATCGGCTCTAGAATTGCAGAAATCTCAAGGGGTGACTAAACGATTGATTGCTTTACAACTGGAAGGCCGCAATATTGCGCGACATGATTACAAAGTTATGAATGCAGGTGTGGAGGTTGGTATAGTCACCAGTGGTACGCTATCACCAACGCTGGGATACCCGGTGGCGCTGGCTTATGTTCCGACTGAACTTACGAAAATTGGGACGGTTTTAGAGGTTGAAATTCGTGGAAAACTCTATCCAGCCACTGTTGTGAAGAAACCATTTTATAAATCTGCATCCCGTGGTTAAATCATCACTTGAATCATCATTTATTACTAATTTTTTCAAGCTTTCTGCCATCAATATTTGCTCAAATCTAATGGTGCCGATCGCGACGTTACTTGATGTTGCGTTTCTCGGACATTTAAGTGATGTGCATCATTTGGCAGGGGTGGCGATCGCGGCGTTGATTTTTAACTATCTCTATTGGAGTTTTGGCTTTTTACGCATGGCGACCACGGGGCTAACTGCTCAGGCCGTTGGGCGGGGAGACACTGAAGCTGTTGCCTTGGTTGGATTACGTCATGGATTTGTGGCGCTCGTCGTTGGGCTTGCCATTATTTTATGTCGAGGGGGAATTCGGGCAGTGGGGTTTGCGGTGTTTCAGGCGGCTCCAGAAGTTACGGTATCGGGGCAGTTGTACTTTGACATGATGGTGTGGGGTGCGCCGGCGACGCTGTTATGTTATGTCTGTATTGGTTGGCTGTTGGGACAGTCTAAAAGTAGTTGGTTGTTGATTTTGGCGATTGTTTCTAATCTGTCGAAGGTGGCGTTGGACTATTTCTTTATTGTTCAATTGAATTATGCGAGTGCTGGGGCTGGGGCTGCCAGTGCCATTGCGGCGACGATTACGGCATTGGTGGGGTTGGTGATGGTGCTGCAATTGAGTGATTGGCGATCGGTATTGCCAAAATTTTGGACTATTGAAGCATTTCGCGACTTATTTAGTTTGAATGCGGCGATCGGAGTTCGGACCTTTGCTCTGTTGTCGGTGTTTGCGTTGTTTACTCAAATGAGTGTGCAATTGGGAACGTTGATTTTGACGGCGAATACGTTGATTTTGGAGGTTTTGTCGTTGGCGGCATACTTTATTGATGGATTTGCCTTTGCAACGGAGACCTACGCGGGATTGTTTTATAGTCGAGGCGAGTGGAAAAGAATGAAAACCTTATTGATTCTTTCGGGAAGTTGTTGTTTGGCCTTTGGGTTACTGTTTGCGATCGCATTTTCCCGTTTTCCTATAGCGTTATTTGGTTTGTTGACGAATCATTCGGAAGTGGTTGCGATCGCGGCACAGTCGTCGATGTGGTTGATCCCAATTTTAGGGTTTGCGTCGGTGGCTTATATGTTGGATGGTTATTTTTTAGGATTGTCTGCGGGGAAGGTTTTGCGAGATTCGTCAATTTTGGCCGCACTTTGTTCAGGATTAGTGTTGGCGATCGGTGGATACTTTTCCCAAGGACTCCTGTTGTGGTTGGGATTGGTGGTGCTAATGATGATGCGATCGATATCGCTGGGATGGTATTTAAAGCGATCGTTTAATTTGGAAAGTAATCAACTATGATGATTCATACTATTTTGTTGCCTCAATGGGAGCTAAGTCGATCGCTTGGTTCAATTCATTCAAGTGTGTGATTCCGATATCCATATGTTCAGGCCACAAAAAATTACCTGTCACATCAAGGTGTACAGTAGCGGTTCCTGCATTCCGTCCTGTGAGCAAATCAAATACGTAATCGCCGACCATAACGGATTTCTGTGGTGTTGCGTTCCAGTTTTGCAGAAGAAGATTAATACCGTCGGGGCTAGGTTTTGGAGTGCAGCAATCTCGTCCGAGTATGTGATCTATGTCAAAAAAAGCGTCTAATCCACTGGCTTTTAGGGTTTTAGCGGCGACGGTTTTACTATTTCGGGTGAGAATGCCGATGCATTTGTTTTGCGATCGGAGTTTTTCGAGGAGATCACCAGCACCGGGTTGAGCTTTGGAATGTTCTGCAATGTCGAGTTCGATTTGTTCGAGTTGAATTCGTCGTTTTTTTGCTTCGGCGGGGGGAAGAGCTTCGATCGCTTCTAGTATATTTTTTTCACCGGGTATTCCCAGTTGACGACAAATGTCAGCGAAGTCGTGAGCGGCGACGGTTAATGTGCCATCCATGTCAAAAATCCAGCATTCTCGATTTGAAAGATTCATTACTAAATCCTATCTATGGGTGAACGTCTAAATCTTAGCCTACAACAAATTGATCCGACTGATTGCGATCGTTGATTTCAACTGTACCAGTACTCGATCGTGTTTCAATCCCTAAAAGGGCATCAAATGAATTGCGATGCCGAAGAACCTTCTCACGCTGAAGGAATCACTGTTTCAATCCCTAAAAGGGCATCAAATGAATTGCGATGGCTAGATTTTTTACACCGTCTCGGTGGTGGGGGTTTCAATCCCTAAAAGGGCATCAAATGAATTGCGATCAGTTGCGTAAGCTTTCCACCATCTTCTTTGCAGTTTCAATCCCTAAAAGGGCATCAAATGAATTGCGATGGATATCGATTGAAGGCGTACCCGTCCAATTGGAAGTTTCAATCCCTAAAAGGGCATCAAATGAATTGCGATTAATCAGCGTGGTCTTACCCGATCGCTGCACCCCGTTTCAATCCCTAAAAGGGCATCAAATGAATTGCGATTGAGGTGATGGGATAATCTCATCCCAAAAACGTATGTTTCAATCCCTAAAAGGGCATCAAATGAATTGCGATAGTGACATTGTTTTCAGGAACTTGGATACGGTGAAAGATGTTTCAATCCCTAAAAGGGCATCAAATGAATTGCGATTTCGATGTTTTTAGCGCAAACCCTCCCAGATCCGGTTTCAATCCCTAAAAGGGCATCAAATGAATTGCGATGGTGGGATAAGCCGTTCCTCTTCATTGCTCATAGCGCGTTTCAATCCCTAAAAGGGCATCAAATGAATTGCGATTGGTCGACCGTATGACTGCTCAGGCTCAATCCCGTTTGTTTCAATCCCTAAAAGGGCATCAAATGAATTGCGATTTCATAGATGGAGGAGTGGAAGGGAGAATGTAGATGTTTCAATCCCTAAAAGGGCATCAAATGAATTGCGATAATATAGCCTTACCAAGACCGCCCAAAAGACCGCCGATGTTTCAATCCCTAAAAGGGCATCAAATGAATTGCGATAAGAGCCGCAGCAGCAATCCCACCTAAACCCGTGTTTCAATCCCTAAAAGGGCATCAAATGAATTGCGATGATAAACATACTCAGCATATTTACCAATATCAGATGGTTTCAATCCCTAAAAGGGCATCAAATGAATTGCGATCTGAAAGCAGCCATATGAGTTCGGATAGCACTAGGTTTCAATCCCTAAAAGGGCATCAAATGAATTGCGATGAGTTGAGCAGCATCAGAATCAGATTTGATAAGTGTTTCAATCCCTAAAAGGGCATCAAATGAATTGCGATCAGATTAACCGCTACAGGCTCTAGTGCTTCTCCCTGTTTCAATCCCTAAAAGGGCATCAAATGAATTGCGATGAGAGAAGCTGTCGAAAACACCAAATAGGAGCTTGTCAGTTTCAATCCCTAAAAGGGCATCAAATGAATTGCGATCGCGGGCACCCGAAAAGCAGACAGAGCCTAGTGTTCAAAACTCGATCGCGCCGATCTACAACATTTCTATATTCTACCTCAAAAAACATCTAAAAACAACTCCCTTAAAAAACATAAACCTAACCTCCATAAGGCTTCCAAACCTCGCGCCGATCGAGAACCGCACCAAAACCTCTCAAACCTTCACCCCACAAGCCATACCTCCATCCAAAACCAATAACCAAAAAATACACCCACCCATCCGCGCCCCATCACCCAAAAAACGTATCATCACCCACAACCTCATCAAGTTCATTTTCAGATGGTTTGTCTTGTTTTTCGATAAACCCGATCGCATCGTTCAGTCTCCACACCCGTTGCCGCTTCATAGCCCGATCGTTCATACAAAATGACAGCCTCTTTCAATACACTCGCCGTCTCAATCCAAATTTCCGCAAACCCCTTTTGAATAATCACAGCCTCCAAAGCATTCAGCAAAAAACGCCCCAAACCCTGACCGCGAACCTCCGATCGTAAATACATTTTGCGAATCTCCACCGCATTTTCAGCCCGATCGATCGGATAATAGGCCGCCGTCCCAACGACAATACCATTCAACTCAACTACCCAGAATTCTCCATCCCCATAGCAGTCTTCAACATTCAGCACATCCGCATCAGCCCCATTTGCCTCCCAACCCAAACCATATTCAGCCAAAACCATCTCAATCACCGCCGCCGCCGAAATCCGATCGCCCGATTGCCACGATCGCACCACAAAATCCTTATATTCAAACAATCTAGATTCCAACATATCAACCTCCATAAAAAAATCCCATCTCTAATTAAAGAAACGGGATGAATCAATCAATTAGTCAAACGATTAATCTAGCTCAATTGTTCCTTTTGTTTTAGGCAAACCATAATACACAGGCGACCCTTCATCAGGAGCCGTATAACAAGTACTAGACGAAGTAAAGAATGCTGAAATAACATTCACATCAGACTTACGATAGTAATCACCTAACAGCGGCTTAATTGATTCCGTTGCCAGCTTCAAACGGTAGTGAGGCATATTAGAAAACACATGGTGCGCCACATGAGTCCCGATGTCATGGTGAATCCAATTGACAAAGCCATAGTCACGATCGATCGTAGACAACGCGCCCTTCAAGAAATACCAATCTTTGCCGCGATACCAAGGAATATCCTGTTCTGTATGGTGCAAATACGTCACCAAATCCAGCCACACCACAAATCCCAAATAGGGCATGAAGTAGAACTTGAAGAAGAACTCAAACCCGTAGGAATAAGTCAACCAACCCAAAAAGCCCAAAAAGCCAACGATGCAAGTCGTGCTGGTCAGACAATCTGTATACTCAGAGCGTTTAAATAATCCTTCGTTCGGGATAAAGTGAGAACCCCGCTTTCCCTGGAACAGATAAACTGGATAAGCGATCAATGGCGCATAAAACCGCACAAGACGCACAAAAAAATTCATTTCCTGATAGTCCGACTCAGTAATCGGATGCCAGCTTTCATCGTTCTCCACATGTCCCGTATTCGCATGATGCGTCCGGTGACTAATGCGCCAGCCGTGGAAGGGCACCAGAATCAGGGTATGCGTAATGTGACCAATTAGATTATTGAGCCACTTGTACTTGGAAAAGGAACCGTGGCCGCAGTCATGACCGACCACAAACAGCGCCCAGAACATCGTGCCCTGTACAAGCCAAAAAATCGGGTAAAACCACCACTGATCGATCGTCGCAGCGATCGCATAAAGAGCAGCAACCACCCCAAAATCCCAAGCACAATAGGCCAAAGAGCGAGCCGTTGAAGGCTGAAAACATATGTCAGGAATCGCTTTACGGACATCTGCCAATGAGAACGGCAGATCACGCGATCGCGACAAACTAGAAGATACAGTTTGCACGTAACACCCAAAATAAATCTGATAACGTCTTTTATATTACCGTTTGTGAAGCAGTCCCGAAAACAGATTTTTAGATTTTTAGTCAAAATAATTAGTGTTGAGAGACAAACGCGGAGCTTAAACTAGAAGATAGATGAATCTAGATGGGGAGAACGGGCGATGTTTCGAGTCATGACAAAAGGGTTTTCGCAGGATTACGATCGCTGGACCGACGCTCTAGACCAAGCTAATAGTCTGGTGCCTAAGTGCAAGAGTCTTTTTAATGAAGTGCGGATTCTTGAAAAAGGCCAACTGATTTGGAGTTACAGTCGGATGTATAAATACCCGATGTACATTGGGCCGGGAGTCTACGATCGGTTGGCCCGAAGATTTGTGCTGGAAAATACCCTAACGCCGGATGAGGATTTGGAATCTAAAACTAAGCCTGATGGGTTTGAATCAGGTGAACAATTGGAAATCCCATTGGATTAGGAAATAAGATCATCTCCTATCATTTGTCAAAGCGGAAATCACTTAAAAATCTGTCAAGCCTTGGGCGATCGCTTCTTGATCTAGGCATAATTCGGCAATTTAATGCTGTGAATAGTTCGAGGTTCAGGTCGGCGGCAGGACCATAGATCAGCGATCGCTAAGCATTCGGCAAGGCTAGAATTTACCCAGACAAGTCGAGTAAATCGACCGCTTAAATCCACCAGTTAGAGAGTATCTCAACTCCGAAGAGCTACACAAAAGCTATTAGCTCAAGATTTCATCGTTTAAATTTTCCGTCAAAACCTTAGATAGAATCACCGTAAAGCAAGTGCATCCAGGTTCACTAGTAACGCTAATTTGACCTTGATGCTTCTTAATAATTTTATTCACAATATCGAGTCCGAGTCCACAGCCTTCTCCGATCGGCTTCGTGGTAAAAAACGGTTCAAAAATACGTGGAATTACCTCTGGAAGAATACCGCTACCACTGTCGATGACTTGAACTTGAATCCGATCGTCATCTAACGATCGCGTGGTAATTGTTAGAACTCCTTTATTCTCCATGGCTTGAATAGCATTGTGAATCAAATTATTCCAGACTTGGTTCAGTTCATCGGGATAACATTGAATCATGGGTATGGATTCATAGTTGAGTCTGACTTCAATACCGACGCGCAGTTGATTTTGATAGAGCGTTAGAACAACGTCGATACCATCGGTAACTTGGGACGTTTGAATCGATGCAGAATGATCATAGCGGGCATAACTTTTCAAAGCAAAGACTATTTTAGCTACCCGATCGACCGCCATTTGTATAGTACCATTGTTACTTTTGAGACGGGCAACATTATAAGCAACATCCAAAATGAAGCCCGATCGGGGATGTTGTAGCAAATGAATAAAGGGATTCAAATTATCATAAACGCTCATATGGACTAATGTGTCGGCCACCTGACGCGGGTCTATAATGCCGAAAGTTTCAAGTACATGGGTGAGGCGGCGTTTAGCTCGGCGTTTTTCTTTAGTACTAATCAACGGAACGCTGGTCAAACTTCGATCGACCAACTGAAAAAACTGCGATCGGCCTGATTCATCTAAAAGTTCCATCAGTTCAGGAAGTTGGGCGATAGACAAATCGATCGATCCCAACGTATTACCACTAGCAGCGCGAATGGCCCCAATGGGCGTATTGATCTCGTGGGCCACGCCTGCGACCAATTGACCGAGAGCAGCCATTTTTGTCGATTGAATCAATTCGAGTTGAATGGTTTGAAGATTGGCCAAGGTTTCGGAGAGTTCTTTAGTGCGATGGTTAATCCGAATTTCGAGGGTTCGATTCAGATCTTCAAGGCGACTCAATGAACTTTGAAATTGGGTGGTCATGGTTTGGAATGAGCTAGCCAGTTCACCCACTTCATCCGATCGGGTAATGGATGGTTTGTTTTGACTCCAATCGCCATTGACAACCACGATCGCTGTCTGGTTCAATTCGCGGATAGGTCGCACTACCCAGCGCACCGTCCAAGTCCCCACAACAAGCGACAATCCTAAGGCACCCAAACTCAAAAAAATCGTATTGCGAGTCTCGGCTTGAATTTTGGCCATGAAGTCTGATTCAGGAACTACAACTGCAATCAGCCAATCGAGTCCTCGGGAATCTGTAAAGGGTCGTACTCGGACAAATTGCGATTGGTTTTGACTATCAGAAAATTGAAACCATTGTTCTGTTTTAAGAGTATCGAGTGAGAATTGTGTTTGAATCTGTTTGACAGTGGCTTGAGTAAGAGGATTTTTACTATCGATCGCAGGAATACGCTCTCGTTTTTTTGAATCAATTAAAAACGGCAGTTCGCCCGTCGAAGTTGCCAATAGTCTGCCGTTGCGCTCCATAATGAACACTTGGCCTATTTGACTAATTTTAAGACTCTTTAAATAGTTACCCAAATAATCCAATCGTAATGATGCAATTAAAATAGCATCGAGTTTTCCGCTTTTATTACGGAGTGGATACATTTCACTCAACATCAAAGTAGGTTCTGAAAAGGAAACATAAGGATCCGCCCAAACGGGTTTATCTGATTTTGAAATCTGTACATAATCTAAATATTTATGCATATCTGCATTCGGAAGCTGAGAAACGACAACGGTCCGATCGCCTTTGGCATTGGTGTCATAGGAATAGAATGTATTATTTCTCAAATCTCCTGACAAATTTATCCGTAATTGTCCAGTCGAAAGCTTTTCCGCAGCCCGATAGTTTCCGCTGTCTGTGGTGATGCTTGTGATATTGATTTGGGGATAGGTTTGAATTTGATACCAGAGAAACTTCTCCCAATTTTCGACTTTAGTGGGATTTAAAGTTCCCGTGGCGATCGCATTCAGTTTGGCTTGATTGAGTTGGGAGGGAATTTGGACGTGCGCTTCTAAATTATCGATAACGCGACTTCCGGTTTCATCCATGAGTTTATTGGCGAGTTCATTCACCGACTGCTCACCACTTCGATAGGATAAGTAGCCCACACTTCCAACCGCACCGAGCAATTGAAGAATAAATGGAACAATCAGTACCACTCGTAATGGAACCGTTTTACGCATAGGAAGCATCATCGAACGAGATACACATCGATTTACATAAATATTGATGCAATATTATGAGTTTCGCTTCAATAGATGCAAGGAATATAAAGTAGTGGTGTAGAACCGGGGTGAGATAACCGCCGATCGTCATTATGCGAAACCGTACTTACGCAACCATACTCATAAGGCTTCACCTTTTGTTACAATACGATAGATTACAAGCAACGGCTTACAAGCAAAAGCTTACGATCGAAACCACCTCACCACCCCAACACGCACTCCATGCTAGCAACCCCTCTTTTGATTACTCGCGAAATTCCTAACCTGACTTATAGCGCAACTCCTCGATGTTTTGATGAGAGCTGGGAAGCGCCACTTTCCACACTTTTAGGCTTAGGTCGTGCGGCTGGGGCCGATTTTATTGAGTTTTTCTTAGAGCGGGTTAACTACATTAGCTGTATGGCGGAAGACGATGCCATCACTAGCATTGCACCAAAGCTGTCCACGGGGGCGGGAGTGAGAGTATTCCTAGGTAAAGCAGATTGCTACGTTTCGACGAATGATTTGTCGTTCAACGGATTGAAAGCGGCGCTAGAAAAAGCATTGGGTATTATGGGGCTAACGCTTCCGTCCGCAATGTCATTTGTACCTGAAATTAATTTAGAAATTCTACGTGATTACGCCACCAAGCGCAGCAAAGCATCATGGCTTGATAATAGTAGTTCGATGCAGGAAATGAGTGATGTGTTACTCGCAGCAAATGACACTTTACTAAAGAAGGCAACCCATGTCCGATCGCGTAAAGCCGCATATTTCCGGGATTGGCAAGAAATGATGGTGGCGGCGAGTGATGGAACATTTGCCCGTGATATTCGATTGACTCAATCCGTTGGATATAGTTTGCTTTGTGAAGAAGGCAACAACCGATCGAATATCAACAAACGCGTTGGCAGCACCAGCGATCCTTCATTCTTGCGGACTTGGGACTACGCCTTTGATGCGGAAGAAGTATCTGAATCGGCGGGCAAAATGCTTTATGCAGACTACGTGGAATCGGGAGACTATCCGATCATCATGGCCAACCAATTCGGCGGCGTAATTTTTCATGAGGCGTGCGGACATCTGTTAGAAACGACTCAAATTGAACGCAAAACAACACCATTCATGGATAAGAAAGGCCAAAAGATTGCCCATGAAAATCTAACAGCGTGGGATGAAGGATTGACTAAAGATGCCTTTGGAACCATTGATATGGATGACGAAGGAATGCCTGCTCAACGCACATTGTTGATTGAAAATGGCATTCTGAAGAACTTCATCAGCGATCGAGCGGGTTCAATGCGAACGGGTCATCCACGCACCGGAAGCGGTCGTCGTCAAGGCTATACTCATGCCGCAGCCAGCCGAATGCGGAATACTTACATTGCACCAGGCAAATTCACAACGGATGATTTGTTTGCGTCTGTCGATAAAGGCATTTATTGCAAGAAAATGGGTGGCGGCAGTGTTGGGGCAACGGGCGAGTTTAACTTCGCCGTTGATGAAGCTTATTTGATTGAGAATGGCAAATTGACCAAACCTTTGAAAGGCGCGACCTTAATTGGTGAGGCGGTGGATGTGATGCAAAAGATCTCCATGTCGTCCCAAGATTTAGGCTTAGCAGCGGGCTTCTGTGGTTCGGTGAGTGGTTCAGTGTATGTGACCGTCGGGCAGCCCCATTTGAAAGTTGATTCCATTACGGTGGGCGGTCGCTAGTTGTTTTGATAGATCTCGATCCCCCTAAATCCCCCTTATTAAGGGGGACTATGAAGTAAGGGAGATTATGAACTAAAAGAATTGATCCTCATTTATCTGGTTCCCCCTTTTTAAGGGGGCTAGGGGGATCGAATTTAGACTGATCAACCTAAATCATTTTACACATTCCAAATTCATAGTTTTTCAAACAACCATCATGTCTAAAATTCAAACGATCGCTCAAGATGCTAAGAATGCTGCGACAAAATTAGGCATTCAAAAATTCGATATTTACGGTTCAACTGTTGATGAAACCAGTGTTCAAGTTGATTCTGGTGAACCCCAACAAATGAAAGCCTCCCAACGATCGGGCGTAACAGTCCGAGTCTGGAATGGAGAAACGGTGGGTGTAACTTCGACAACAGATGTTGATCCAGTAGGACTAGAACTCGCCTTAAAAACTGCCTTTGAAGCCAGTGCCTTTGGAGCGACCGAAAATGTGCCTGACTTCAGCCCAGAAGCAACGGCTACGATCGCCCCTCACAATGCTCCTGCCGCTACAACTTCGAGCGTCGAGAAATTATTAAGTACTCTCGTGAGTGCTGAAAAAGCATTGCTAGACTCCCATGATGCAATCACCGCTATTCCTTACAATGGTCTGGCTGAACGAGCATTAGAGCGCTTTTACATCAATAGTAATGGTGCAACTCGTCATGAATCTCATTCGGTTGCATCGGTCTATCTATATACCAAAACTGAACAGAAAGACAAAAAGCCTCGTAGTGCAGGTGCATTCCGAGTTGGCTATGGCGTAGACGAATTGGACATCAGTGCTTGCGTCAAAGAAGCAGCGGACAAAACGATTAGTCATTTGAATTACGAGAAAATTCAAACTGGTAAATATCGCGTTGTATTCTCGCCGGAAGCCATTCTCGGTTTGGTAGGTGCATTCTCAAATTTGTTCAATGCCCAAAGCATATTAGACAATCAAAGTCTCTCGACGGCTGAATCCTTAGGAGAAACGATCGCATCTCCATTGCTTTCATTATCCGACGACGCCTTACATCCTGAAAATATCGGAGCTGAAACCTTTGATGGTGAAGGCACTCCTACTCGCTGCATCCCATTAATTACCAATGGTGTTTTGACCAGCTTTATTCATAGTGCAGGAACAGCAAAACGAATGAATACGACACCCACTGGTAATGCCAGCATGGGAGCAAAAGTCGGTGTAAGCCGCAATTTCTTACATTTGTTTGCAGGCGCACCAGCCACAGAAACCTATAGTTTAGAAACGGCAGAAAATGTGATTTTAGTCGATGAACTCTCGGCGCTTCATGCTGGAGTCCAGTCGCTACAAGGCTCGTTCTCGTTACCGTTTGATGGTTGGTTGGTGAATAAAGGGGTACGGACTAGTATTGATTCGGCAACGATCGCGGGTGATATTCGGGAAGTATTAAAAGCCATCATCTTCGTTGAACCCGAAACCCATTTTACCGGATCAGGCGTTGCACCCTACGTTTGGGTCGAAGGACTATCGGTTACAGGCGGCTAGAACCCTAGGTTAGGACAGCACCGAAGAATTTAACTCTAATGAATTCTTCGGTGCAACCTCATTATTATTAAATTAAAGTGTTATTAGATTGGAGATATTTCATCTCCCGTAAAACGTTGAACTCCCAGCCGGATGATAGACAATACTAAAATCAATAAAAACATTACTAATCCAACCGTACAACCATAACTAATTTTCAATTGCTGAAAAGCTTGATTATATACATAATAAACAATAGTACTCGACGCATTATTTGGCCCACCGCCTGTAATTACATAGATTTCTTCAAACACTTTAGTGGCCGAAATCGCACTAATCACCCCAACCAAAAGCAAATAAGGCCGCATTAACGGAATCGTAATATCAAAATGTTTACGAATACCATCAGAGCCATCGATCGCCGCCGCCTCATATAAATCTGCCGGAATCGCCTGTAACCCCGCCAAATACAGCACCATATAATAGCCAAGTCCCTTCCAAACCGTCACCGCCATCACCGAAAACAACGCCACCCGAGCATCGGTTCGCCAACCAATACTAACAATTCCTAAGGCATTCAACGCCTGATTCAATAGTCCATTACTATCATAAAGCCACTTCCAAGCAATCCCCGCCACCACCATCGACACCACGACAGGCGTATAGAAAATCACCCGGTACCATTGAATGCCCCGTAGTTTCTGATTAGCTAGAATTGCTAATCCCAACGGCAATATCATGAGTAATGGCACAACACAAACTAAATACAGCAGCGTATTGTAGAACGATCGCCAAAATAAATCATCATGGAGCAAAATCCGAAAATTCTTCAGCCCAATCCATTCTGGCGCACTTAGCAAATCGTAGTCCGTGAAGCTCAAATAAAATGCCTGGACAACTGGGTAAAATACCGTTAATCCCAACATTAACAACGCAGGTAATAAAAACAAATAGGGAGTCAACGATCGTATAGTCATCCCCCACCGATTCACTCCCAAAATCGATCGTTCAGATTGTTGCAGACCCATAAAATACCCACAAACAAAAATGAGCGCGGTCTTCAAAACCACACCCATCATAGTAAGCTAAAGCGCTGAAATAAAGCTTAGATCAATACGTTTAAACCAAAATCAACGGATCTCTTAATCCTCTTCAATTTCAACACGTTTAATGGCACGGCGCGGTGGAATCACCTGCACTCGACGACGATTTGCGGGTTGGGCTGTCGGTAAATAGGCTGGATAGTCATCATGAATGAACTCGATCGTTCGATTCGATCGATTTTGGCGAGACAACAATACAAACATTCCCACCAACGCAATACCGCCGCCAAAGGTTAACATCATGCCACCCAATGCCCAAGGCAATCCCGACAAAACTGATGTTGCAGCCTGCTCCGATGGGGTAGTTACGGGAACTGCGGGTTGAGGAACCACTGCCGCCGACTGCTGCGGGACTAATGCGCCCGTCCGAGCTTGAGCCGACATTGTATCCATAACCGTCTGCTGACTACGAACCTGTAATTGGATTTGCTCAATTTGGGCCTTCAACGACTCAACTTTGACATCCAATTTGGCATCTTCATAGGGCGATCGGCCTGGAACGGCGACCACAGGACTCTGAGTAGCAGGCATAATTTGCCCCGTTATCGGACTGATATTTCCTTGTCCCAAAGATAATTGAGGAAGCTGGAACGATTGTTGCGATGGCATGGATGGAGAACCGATCGTCAGACCACCTCGCATCACAACCAATGCCGCCAATCCGGCTAATGCCGCGCCACCTAGAAAAGAGGTTGTATCACTCATTGCTCTAGCCTTTTCGTCTGGATAAAACTCAACGGAACCACTCAATATACTGAATGCGTCATCAGGAACTAAGACCGCTCCACATGGTAACCGCTATTTTCAGCTTTGACGTGATAATTCTTAGCTAATTTTCAATGCCACTACTTTAGACACTTTTTAGACATTTGTTTCCCTTTTTAAAACAGATTTTTGCAATATAGCAATATAAATTTTTTTCGATCGACTGGAATGGCTCCCGAAGCATTTGTAGTCCTAAAGCAGGATTACCACTGATTCAGATTTGCTAGAATTAGCGATAATTGCTCTACGGAGTTCCATCAAAACAATCGTTCTTAATTTCGTTGATATCTTATGTGTAAGTCACCCGATTTAAAGCTAACCGCTTCTAGAACTCGTCTCGGAAGCTACTTAATAGAAGCTGGATTGATTACGGCTGCGCAGGTTTCCGTTGTGCTGAATGATCAACAGATCGAGACTGATATGCGATTTGGGGACGTGCTAGTCGCTCGGGGATGGGTTAAGCCCGAAACCATAGAATTTATTATGAAGCGTGTGGTTGAACCTGAACGTCGCTCAACTGACAGTCATAATCTTGCCGAGGCACAGAATCTTATCGAGGCACAGAAAGAAACCCAGCAGTTACAACCCCACTCGTTACATAATTCAAATCATTCAAAAATGCCGTTGTCTCCCGTGAACGATCCCGCCGATTGTTCCACCCTTATAGCACCACCTCCACAAACGAGGAAACCCACCCCGCAACCCTATCCTACAACACCGCCGATCGTCGCTCGTGCCCACAGTTTAGACGGAAATTTTGAGTTTGAAATTTTCGCGTCTCCCTTAGATTCAGGTTCTCTAGATCCAAATTCCCTCAGTGGGGCACCCAAACCCAATATCCATCGCAACGATCGTAAATCTCTACCGTCCGTCCCTGAAGATGGCGGTATTAACTGGGCGGGTTAAAAAGTCTGTAGGATTTAGAAGAAGTCTTCAGGACTAAAGCTTTTCACCACTCGCCCTGCCCCCCGCAACTCAGATAAATAATGACGGCTCACCGGATCATCGCTGGCGCTATCCAATGAATCGATGCCAATACCATTGCGGCCATATTGAATCCCAGAACTGTGAATATACTGGCCATTTCCAAGATAAAGCCCCACATGAGTAGCCTTAATAGGCGTTCCAAAAAATATTAGATTACCGGGTTGAAGTTGGTCTAAAAGGTGAAATAAATCCTGCCCTACGATCGCTGTTAAAAAAGACTCTTGTTGGTAGGCATCCCGGGGCAACTGAATCCCCACCGATCGAAACGCCGCCTGCATCAACCCCGAACAGTCATAATTAGGAGCCACAGTCCCGCCCCAGAGATACTGATTATTCACCGTCATAGCCTCACGAGCAAAACCGATCGCACCTGACAATCGTGATTTAATCTCCAATGCTGTCACTACGGGAGCACTATACTGCGTCTCACTCGCCATCAATTTTCCCCAATCAGCCGGATCCAGCCAGCCCGAATACTGATCTTCCACCAATTTCACAATTAACGGAGTGGTCGGTGGTAAGTTACTATCGATTTCTAGATTGCTGTCGCGATCGTTTCGGGGACTAATGGTCTGAGAATTAATGGTCAACCATCGATCGGGAGCAGCCTGCGTCACCAATGAATTTAATTCGGGTGAGCTGTAGAGATTTAAATTTTCTAAGATTCGATATTGCACTTGAAATTACACCTCTTGATATTGCAGTTATTGTATAAAGCCAGTTGTATAAGACCACTTGCATAAAGCCAGCCTTACCATGCCATTTTTCAAAAAAGAAGCTCAACTCGAACTCCAAGGCGATCGGATTCTAGATGCCATCTGGAAAGCCTATCCCAAACTCGCCAAAAATCAACTGGCCCTAACCTGGATCGTCTACGACCAGCCCTTTGTTAATACTGGCGGCGCACTCAATCCAACCGAATTCTGGAGCCGAAGTCCTCGGGGCTTTAGCTATCGCGGGGTCGAGTGCATCTATCCGGCCAGCATCGTCAAACTATTTTATTTAGTCGCGGCCCACGAATGGCTAGAACAAAACATGATCTCCGCCAGTAACGAACTCGATCGGGCGATAAATGACATGATTGTGGACTCCAGCAATGATGCCACGGGGTTAATTGTAGATATGCTCACGGGCACCACCAGTGGACCAGACCTCGCAGGCGGCCCCTTTGAAACCTGGAAACATCAGCGCAACCTAGTTAACCGTTACCTACAATCGCTTCAATGGGAAGAATTCAACAGCATCAACGTTTGCCAAAAAACCTGGGGCGATGGACCCTACGGACGAGAACGGGCTTTTTATGGTGAACTGCTCAGCAACCGCAATAGTCTCACCACCGATGCCACGACTCGAATGCTCCATTCAATAGTGGGCGGAGTGGCTGTGTCTGGCACTCGATCGCAATCCATGATGAATACCTTGGCGCGATCTATAGACCCAGAAGTTCTCAAAGCTGATCCTGAGAATCAAGTTACAGGTTTCCTCGGTGACGGCTTACCAACTTACGCTAGCCTCTGGTCAAAAGCTGGATGGATGAGCCAAGCCCGTCATGACACGGCCTATATTGAAACATCGGACACGATGCCTTATTTAGTAACTGTTTTCACCGAAGGAAATGGAAATAGCCAAGATGAGACTCTTTTGCCGTTCATCTCTAAGCAAATTTATGCAGAAATGCGATCGATTTCTAGTTAAAAAAGTAATAAAAAATACAGCTACCTCAATATCCCGTTGAGATAATAAAAATTGTGTTTTACACTCAAATCCCCATAATCCAGCAGTCTCGTGCGGGGCTGCTTTCTTATTGAAGTCATCGAAAATAATGCATCCCGACCATTCACTGATGTTTAATTTGCAACTTCGGATACTTCAAAAACTTGCCCATCAAAATCTTTCACTAAGAAATTTAGAGGCCGATCGCTGCGAATTTTATGCTTTAAATC
Source organism: Synechococcales cyanobacterium (assembly GCA_043739065.1). Taxonomy (GTDB): domain Bacteria; phylum Cyanobacteriota; class Cyanobacteriia; order Leptolyngbyales; family Leptolyngbyaceae; genus JAAFJU01. Next base: position 19,095 of record JAYUEU010000280.1, read on the forward strand.
AAGGCGTTGGGTGCGCATCAGAATTTGGTCTAGGCATTCGCGATCGAAGCAAATGTGGCGGTGACGAGAATTTTCGCCCATACTCGCCCCAGAAATAACGTGAATCTGAACATTTTTGCGAAGTTGATACCACAGCCCATCATTCCCTGCACCTCGGGCCGTCGTGCTGCCTGCAACCCCTGAGAGATACATCGGATTAATGCCCGCTGTGCCTAGGGATTGCTCATAGTTGTAGTAATAATGCAATGGAATATCTGCGGCATTCAACCGCAATACGCCTGCATAAAACTGACGCGCCGCCTCTAAGTCCGACACCATGACAGTATAAACCTTCGGCGCACTGGTTAAAAACATCCACATCGCGCCACCGTAGGCCGCCAACAGCATCACCATGATCCCTTGAGTCGAAAACAAGCCATCACCAAGCGAGGCCCAAAGACTAGCGACCGGAACAATCGGGAATAGGAGTGTCATGCTGAATTGCCTAGGGAATGGATGACTTGTTTCTTAATATTACCAATATTTTTTCAGGATCAGGACACTTTTGATGAGTTCGGATTTCCGGTTTTTGAGCCGAATCCTCAGTGAGATCTGAAAAAAGCTGTTTTTAAATTGAACCTGCGAATTATCATATCGATGTTCAGACTTAAAATCTGTGTTTTTTAGCCCCCACCTGAATCAGTGTCACTTCCTACCTTTGCTGAAGCCAACCATCCCTTAATACGATCGCTTTCCCAACAAAATGATCAACAACTAATCACGCTGTTTCAGCAATATCCCGACTTGGGACAGTATTTTGTGACACTATTTTGTCGCTACAGCGGACTGGTGTACCGGGTCGTGCAACATGCGGCCAAATCTCCCGTTCAAACCGACTATCTTTTCGCCTTGGTATGGCGACATGTCTTTAATGAACTCAGTGGTCTAGAGGTGAAGAAATTGGGCGGGGGGTTCCAAGGATGGCTGTTGTCCACGGTTGCAGACTGTATCAACACGGTCAAACTCCCTCCTGTAGAAGAAGTGCATTACGATCTTCAGTCTGCGTCGCCCCCGTTTTGGTGCTATCTCGATCGTGCCTTAGATGAGATGCCACCGACCTTACGGCTGATTATTGTAATGGCTCAAACGTTTAACTGGAGTGAGACCCGGATTTCAGCGTATCTTCAGGCTGAAGGCGAAGTCATGCCGCCCGCCGAGGTCCGTCGTCAACTGGAAGCAGGCTATCGCATCCTGGAAACACGCCTACCTGAGGATATCCGATCGATTTATTTGCTAAATTCTATGAAATCTTGATAATTTCTGGCCTGGTCTTGGGAAATGTCTAAGAGTTATGCCTTTAGGTGGATTTCTTAAGTAAACGGCGATATAACAAGATTAGAATTCATAGCTTTATGGATTTGGTATCGCATTAGACAAA
>JAYUEU010000281.1:0-7311 GCA_043739065.1 Synechococcales cyanobacterium
ATCCATTGGTCGTGCGCCAATTCAGCCTTGGATTGGGCCATGGTTTCAGTGGGATGTGGCGCTGCGTGCCCGTCGTGACCATGCTCAAAAAGCGCTGGAACAGATTTTGACATTGCCCTTGGAATACTACGACGAAAATAATCCAGGTCGAATTGCATCACGCGTAGCCAAGGGGCTATCAAATCACACGTGGAGCTATCCCGAAGTCACCGGATCACTATTGCCAAAATTCTTTCGGGTAGTGGGAATTTTAGGAGTAATTGGGTTAATTGATTGGCGAGTGGCGCTGTTGCTGCTGGTGTCCTTTTTTGGAATTTTAGCAAATAGTTTGCTTGGGTTAAAAGCTTTAGCGACAAGAGAAGAAAAACTCGATCGCTACATCGAAAATACTGAAAGCCGAACTTCCGAAATCATCACCAATATCAAAACTGTCAAAGCCTTCGCCACTGAAGCCTCGGAACTGAAGCGCCAAACTAATCGTCTCGATCGGGAACTCAAGGTTGTGGACTATCGAATCCATAAGGGCTACGTGACTTTAGGGATGTATGAACGGACCATTGTTCAAACCTGTACGTTTTTAGTATTGGTGCTTACGCTTTGGGCAACCGTAGAAGGAAGAATTTCCCTCGGCCACTTTATTACCATCTTAACCATATCGAGCATGGCCTATGCCGAAGTAGAACCGATTTGTAACTTAGCCGAAGTCTTTGCGCGGCGCTATGCATCCATGATTCGGTTTCATGAGTTTATGCGGTTGTCCAAAGGGACCGATAGCGCGGTGTTGAGCCATTCGGAACAGATTCCAAGTTATTCCTTCAGCGGGAAAGTGGAGTTTGAGAATCTTAGTTTTGGCTACGAACTAGATCGGCCTGTTCTTAAGAAAATTAATCTCCGAGTCGAACCTTACCAAACGGTTGCCTTAGTGGGCCGATCGGGTTCGGGAAAGTCTACATTGGTCAAGCTTTTGTTTCGTTATTTTGAAGCGACAACTGGAACCATTCGCATCGACGGTACGGATATTCGCAGACTGGATGTCACGGGCTATCGACGACGGCTGGCTATTGTGCATCAAGAAGTAGATGTCTTCAACGGTACGCTCTGGGACAATTTGCGCTATGGCAACCCAGCCGCCACTGATGAGGAAATCTTCCAAGCCTGTCGGATTGCTCAAGCTGAAGATTTTATGACCGCCCTTCCTCAAGGTTTCGCAACCATGGTGGGAGAGCGCGGGGTCCGGCTGTCAGGTGGTCAACGTCAACGGCTCGGGATTGCGCGGGCACTGATTATGAAACCCGATATCTTAGTCTTCGATGAAGCAACATCAAGTCTGGATTATGAGTCTGAACGGGCAATTCAAGTGGCCATGCGATCGCTCTTCGGAACTTGTACATTGATCATCATTGCCCACAGACTCAGCACCGTTCGCGAGGCCGATCAGATCATCGTTTTGGAACAAGGTGAAATTGTAGAAGTGGGCGACCATGAATCATTGGTGAACTCTGACGGAATTTACGCCCGACTTAACGCGCTTCAGGAAAGTGGAGACATATTAGCCTAGTGGCGACGAGAGGATTGCTTGGATAACGGCGAGGGCGGGATCGTATCGGGAGGCGGTTTTCGTATGTTGCACGATCGGTTAATAGCCCTCACCGCCCGCTGTCCTAGCCAACCTATCATCACGCCCAATGTGCCCTTCAATAGTGTCTGAATTTTAGATGGCCAAGGACAATACGTTGTAATTAAGTAAATACGGGGTAACAAAAACCATCCCGATCGTCTGTGGAAAAAGGTATACAGAAAGTCTTGAACCCAAAACTGCTGTGGCCGATCGTTTTTGTCTTGGCGTTGGTGGTGAGGCAGCGGTGAATCATCATAGACAATAGCTCGCTGAGTAACAGCACATGCAATCCCATGACTAACGGCCCGCATGATAAATTCAGAGTCACCATGGTAGTGGGGCAACATTTTTTCGTTATATAATCCAATTTCTTCAAAGACCGATCGGTGAATCAGGACACCATTTCCCGGCATCGCCTGCACATAGATCACATCCTGCGATCGAAATTCCTCTCCAAGCTGGGTGTCCAGAACATCGTGAGTATTCAGCTTTAAAAGTCGCGTCCCCCAAATCACCGCTGTTCCCAAGGCCCAAATCAATCCGGGCTGCGGCAAATAGTCAATGCGACTGCCTAAGATTCTAAGGTTGTAGCGCTGTGCGACATCAAGCAAGGTCTCGACATAATGCGGTTCAACATTACAGTCGTCATTAATCGTCAAAATATAATCGTAGCCAGAGTCTAAAGCGTAACGAACACCCGCATTGGTCGCTGCCGTCCAATAACAATCGTTGTTAACAGTTAGAACTGTCACCTGAGGAAATTGCGCCGCGATCGCCTGCCGTGTCCCATCGATCGAACTCGCATCGACTAGAATGATATCCAGCCCAACATGGGTTTGCTGGTGTATCCGATCGAGAAATCGAAGTGTTTTTTCTCGACGATTGTAACAAGGCACGATCGCGGCAATTTGAGTTATACCCATGAAGTTAAGCCGCCCCTCAAATTTAAAATTACCTGTAGTAGATGAATGCAATGAGCAACAGATAACGAATGTAGTAAACGATTTACAGCAAAAATATTTATAACTCTTACAGAAGATTTATTACTGAGGTCTAGCGCTCTATTATTAGTAGTATCACTCATCAATTAACATTTATTACCGGACTAATCCTAGTTAAATTCGCCGCGCCATCGATCGTCGCCTGCCTAAAGAGAGAATTTAAATATTCTTCATATATGATTTTTCGTACATTTTGTCCTTACGCACTGATTTACCATGAGACTTGTTTTTAGTTTGGTTTTGTCTAGCTTGTGGGCACTCAGTCTTCAGGATTTTACGATCGCCGAGACTTGCCCGTTGCCCGTTCTAAATCGTCTTGTATCCCACAGAATCGCATCTGGCGAAACATTGGCGACGATCGGACAACGCTACAAGGTCACACCGGAGACGATTATGGGATTAAATCCTAAAGTCCGATCGGCATTGCCTGTGGGACAAACAATTGTCATTCCTCCATTCAATGGCATCCGAGTTAATGTGCCATCCGGAACTCTAATCCGGGATGTGGCTCAGCTTTACAAAGTTCGTGCGGATCTGTTGTTTGAACTCAATGGCTGTCAACCCGCGCCGTCTGTATTATTTGTTCCCGGTATCATTTGGTCGCCCCGTTACGATACTCGAGCAACGGCTCCCACTACTGTTCTCAAGTTTGTGTCTCCGTTATCGTCCATCGGCAGAGTCCTAACTAAATTCAGTTCGATTGCTGGGCGTGATAGTGAGACCCATCCTGGAGTGGACCTTGCGGCGACAATGGCGGCTCCGGTTTTTGCGGTGGCGGATGGAACAGTTGCGTTCTCTGGTCTTCAAGGCGACTTCGGCAATCTTGTTGTAATCAATCACGCGAAGGGCTATCAAACTCGTTATGCTCAGCTCTCAGGGCGATCGGTGAAGGTTGGGCAGCAGGTGAAAGCGGGGGAACCGATCGGGACAGTCGGGCAGACGGGCAGTCCCAGTACGCAGGAACCCCATTTACATTTTGAAGTGCGATCGAATACCAAATTGGGCTGGGTGGCAGAAGACCCATTGCCTTGGTTGGGGCTGAAGTAAGAACGACGAGATAATGTGGAGATTGAAGCAAATCGAAGGTTGACGAATGTCAATTGTGACCGAGGTATGGTCGATCGCGTTCTGATGGGCGATGACGAGGTTGTTTCTCCTACTTTTCCTGAGTTAAATTTGAGGGCACTACAGATGATGGCACTACAGATATTGAGTGCGGGTAGATGCTCGATCGGTGATCGATATTTATTATGTTGACCTAAAAGGCTAGTCCTAGGGGTTAGAGAGCTATGACTTTTGTTGAAGAGGGGGCATATTGTTAGTAACTCGCCCCTTGTATTCAGGAGATTTAGTCCATGGTTGCTGCTTCTAACCTAGAGAGTTCTACGGTCGATTTAGAAAAACTAAGACAGCATTTTAATCGCGCACCCTATCCTAGAATTCCTGTTGAACACGTTCCAATGGATCCGAATAGTCTATATATACACAGCATTGAAACGGCCTATTACCGTCGTTATGGACGAGTGGTTAGTCCGGCTGGAATGCTGATTTTGGATGCTGGTTGTGGGACTGGGTATAAGTCGCTTGAACTGGCGATCGCAAATCCTGGTGCTAGGATCGTGGGCATTGATCTTTCTGAAGATTCGGTGGAGCTAGCTAAGCAACGATTAGCCTTTCATGGGATTGATAATGTTGAATTTCATGCGATGCCCCTAGAAGACTTGCAAAACCTAGGGATGAAGTTTGACTACATCAATGCTGATGAGGTTTTGTATCTAATTCCTGATCCGATCGCGGGTTTGAAGGCGATGCGATCGGTCCTGATGCCTGAAGGAATCTTGCGAACTAATTTTCACAGCGCTTTGCAACGGGCTGCCTATCTACGATCGCAGTCATTTTTTCGTCAACTAGGTTTAATGACAGATGCGCCTACGGAGAGCGATGTTGAAATGGTTCGAGCCATGATGCGATCGCTTAAGGATGGTGTGCAGATTAAACAACAAGCTTGGAAACCTGCTTTTGAGACTGATTCAGAGCGCGTCTTAGCAAATCATCTACTGAAAGGTGATAAAGGATGGCGGTTGCCTGAGTTCTTTGATTCTTTACAAATAGCGGATCTGGAATTTTCGGGGATGGTGAATTGGTGGCAATGGGATCTAACTGCCCTTTTCGAGGATATTAATGAGCTGCCGATCGAGATTGCCATGGGATTGGCGGAGAAGTCCTTGGAAGAGCAGTTAGCTTTATTTGAATTGCTCCACCCGGTCTATCGTCTATTAGATCTCTATTGCGGGGTGCCTATGGAGACCGATCGCCCTGTTATCGCTGAATGGACTGATGAGCAGTGGCAGGGGGCGATGATTTATCTCCCAACGCAGTTGAAGACTAAGGCGGTTCGTGAGGATCTGGTCGATCGTATTTCGACGATGCGAACCTTTTATCTAAAAGATCATTTGGGGCTGACGGATGATCCGGTGGCGATCGATAGCATTCTTGGGGCTTGCTTATTGCCTCTGATAGAGGGACCACAAACGATGTCCGCTTTAGTCGATCGTTGGATGATGCTCTATCCGGTCAATCCTGTGACATTAAATCCGACCCAAGCAGGAACGGCCTTTGAAATTCTCAAAAAACTTTTGGTACGACTGGAAGACTGGGGCTATCTCATGGTTTCAGCGGCCTAAACCGCAAGACTTGGACTCTCAAAACTCCTACGACTCAAAAAATATTTTTAGAGGTTGATATAGAAATTGAATTCAGTGGGTAAGTTAAGTACATCGAGATTTGAACACTATTCCGCACCTAAAGGAGAATTCCCATGAAATCTGAACTCAAAGCTAAGTTTCTTCAACACCTTATTTCCAAAAAGCGTGACGGTGGTTTCACCCTGATCGAACTTCTCGTTGTCATCATCATTATCGGTATCTTGGCTGCGATTGCCCTTCCTTCCTTCTTGAATCAAGCGAACAAGGCCAAGCAATCTGAAGCGAAGACCTACATTGGTTCCATGAACCGTGCGCAACAAGCTTACTACTTGGAGAAGAATAATGTCTTTGCTGACCAAACAAATTTTGGGGGTCTGGGTTTAGGTATTGCCACAAATACTGCAAACTATACATACAGTATTCTTGGTGGTGGTGCAGCAGCTAGCTTTGTTACTAACCAGGCTGTTCAAGCTGCTGGCGCAACATCTCCTTTAAAAGCATATACTGGTGGGGTCGCTGCTACTACCCAGTCAGGTACCAGTGAAGCCACTACCCTTGCTGTTCTTTGCGAAGGTGACAAGGCCGCTATTAACACTGGTTACACTGGTGGAACTGCTGTTGGTTACGTGACGGGTGGTCTTCCAAGTTGTCCTGCAAACACTACTGCTATCAAGTAGTATTGCTTAGTATTGAATCAGCTAAATCTAAATATAGATTATTGTAAAAAGTGTCTAGACTAAAATCTAGGCGCTTTTTATTTTTAGACTTATACAGTATGGGCTGAATGCAATAGTGGTCGTAATCTTGCTCATTAAAATTTAGTGTATGAAAATGGTACAAAAACAATCTCTAATTGATACCTATGAGCAAGCTATTGAGCAAAATCCTGACAATAGAGATTTGTATTGGAAATTAGGTATAGCCTATCTTCTCAATGAACAGGAAGAAGATGCACAAATGACTTGGATGTCTGTTTTGTCAGAAGCGGGTGATGAGTCTGAGCTATGGGCTAAAGAACTATTTCTTAATCTTTGGAATCAGGCTTTAGATTGTGAGAGTGAGGGAGATCTAGAATCTTCCTATTTGATCTATTTCTATGCTTGTGAAATAAATCCAGCTTCTATCTTAGGTTTATTGAAATTATTACAATTTGTTATCCGCTTTGAAAAAATTGAACAGCTTGAAGCATTGATTTTAAAATTGACTGAAATACTTGAATCTACAAATATTTCTCCCAATAATGAAAGTATTTTACTAGAAGTTTTATCTCTAATATTAAACAAAATCCACGATTATCCGGGTGTAGGTCGGCTTTTTAAGGCTGCTGCTTTTCATATCCAAGATCCTCTGAGGCTTATGCAGCTTATTCTGCCTCATGCTATTAGAATTTCCCATAGTTTGAGAGGTTACTCAGTTGCGGCTGAAATTTCTGAAGCTTATCTCTTGCGCGATCCTAACAACTATGAATTTCTGGGTCATTTAGCTAGTTTTTATCAAAATGCAGGGTCTTATGACCAAGGAATTATTACAGCAAAGCGGCATCTCAAACTCGCCCCTAGTGTGGTCGATAAAATATTCTCAAGTCATCTAGTTTTGCGTGGTCTTCTGAGTGCTGGAGGAAGATGGGATGAAGCTCTTCAGGCTGTTCAAATCCATATTCAAATGTTATCTTCGCTCGATTTAGAACAGACTAAAAATCTACTCTCTGTGCAAACGTTGAGATTATTTACATCTAGCTATTATTTACCTTACTTTAAAGACTCGTTTGAAAATCGTAGATTGATTAATCATATGACGCAATTATGTCAGGAAAGTGTTCGGTCCTATGCTTTACCTTTTTATCCCGATCGGCATGTAGCAAAATCTATATTGAATAACGATCGATTACCTTCTCGTAAAATTCGAGTTGGCTATCTTTCTTATTGTATGTGTCAACATTCAGTCGGTTGGTTAGCTCGTTGGCTCATTCAACATCACGATCGCGATC
>JAYUEU010000282.1:0-13500 GCA_043739065.1 Synechococcales cyanobacterium
AAATCATTTTGATTGAATACTTCACCGCTCGCTGTGTAGTTTCCATTAAAACCGGGACCATACCAGGATGCCATTCCTTGAACCGATGACAATACCGTGCCGGGCATTAGTGTGGTCGAAACGATCGAATTTTTGGGCTTACCTTCCACTTGGCTCATGGGAGAGGCATCACCCAAAAGACGACGCAAGCGATTTGTTACTTGCAATGCATCACGTTCTAGGTTTTTGCTAGTGTCGGGAGAAAAAGTTTGAGAATTAATAACGACGATCTCGTTACCATCGGCCTTGACCGCATATTGTTCAGTTTTATCAGACTTCCACGATACAGAAATCTTATTCGCATCAACACCATCACGATGAAGCTGATTTATTCTTGCTGCGATCGCACTAGCCCGCGCCGTAGGATCCATTGATACAGCACCGTCAGAAACCTTATATGAAGCACCATCACTAGACTCTAAAGTCTCATTGGATATGGCCTTCGATTTCTGAATTACGAGTGACCTCTGCTGAGTCCCCAATTTGGTCTCATTGGTTGCAGGACCTTGGGGCATCGTAAAGTTAATAACCGGAATATTGCGAACATAGACTGTTGCAGTTTGTACTCCAGCACTAACGTAGGTCTGAACCTTCGCGATTGTTTCATCCTGAACCTGCGATGATGTCGTCGCTGGTTGCTCACCCATCTTGACTTGCTCATTGCTGTCAGACTGGGGCGTTGGGGCGGCTTGCGCTAGACCAACTTGGGGTTGTGCAGTAACGGCAGTAATTGAGAATAAAGTCGCAATCAAGCCTAGACTACCAGAAATTGAGTTGTTCATACTGTCCTTAGTGTGAAGAAGCACTTGGGACTGGCGTATGCGATCGAACAATTTAAACCTAGAACGCTTTAGAACAAAGCCACCAGAACCATTCATCGGAGATCATTGCCAAAAATGAATGGCAAATCCCACATTCATACCCAATCCACATTCATTCTCTGAGTTCGGATCTGCACAAGACTAGCATGAAGTTTTGCCATCTTGTATCTAGTGAAGGTACGCAACCGATAAAATTTTATCCCATCTTCACAAAGTATTGTGCCTAGAAAAGCAATCCAGTCCATACGTATAGTGGATTAGAGCAAAAAATGTTGCTTTAACTTCATGAAAAATTTACATTAAAATTCGCAAATTTGGGCCTTGTCTGAAGAAGTTATGATCCGAATTATTTAAACTACAACTAGAATTTAAATTTTAATAACCTTAAACCGAGGTACGGATTCAAAGAAGATATTTATTCTTAAAAAGATATAGAAATTACGCAATTTTCTCTAACACTTTCCTAAATCAGCCAATAGCAACAGTCAAGATTGAAGGATTTAAGTGAGCGGGAAACAAATTAACTGGGTAACAAATATTGCAGTTATGGACTTTAATTTGAAACCGAGGCGATAAGCACAGTACAATGGCTATCGCACAAAAATGGACAGTTCTCAAACATGGACTATAAGTCAGCCGGAGTGGATGTTGAAGCAGGACGCGATTTTGTTAAGCGCATCACCCAGACCGTTGAAAAAACCTATCGGCCTGAAGTTCTGGGTAAATTGGGTGGTTTCGGCGGCATGTTTAGCTTACCGACGGGATATCACGAGCCTGTATTGGTCTCTGGGACTGATGGGGTGGGCACTAAGTTAAAACTGGCCCATCAACTCGATCGGCACGATACCGTTGGGATTGATCTCGTCGCCATGTGTGTGAACGATGTCCTGTGTTGCGGTGCTGAGCCGTTGTTTTTCCTCGATTATTTAGCAACCGGGCAGCTTGAACCGGAACAGTTAGCTCAAGTCGTCGAAGGAATTGCTAAAGGTTGCGAACTATCAGGAGCGGCACTTTTAGGGGGTGAAACGGCGGAAATGCCAGGATTTTATCAAGTTGGAGAATATGACTTAGCTGGATTTTGTGTTGGAATTGTGGAAAAAAGCAAAATCTTGGATTCCGAAAAAATTCAGGTGGGAGATGTAGCGATCGGCCTAGCTAGTAGCGGCGTTCATAGTAATGGCTTTAGTTTGGTCCGCAAAATTATCAGCGATGGTGGGTTTGATTGGAACGATCGACCATTGGGTCTGAGCGGCGCAAGTTTAGGCGATGTTTTGCTGACTCCCACTCAGCTCTACGTCAAACCTGTGCTGGCCGCATTGAAATCAACTCTGAATATAAAAGGGTTGGCTCATATTACGGGGGGCGGCTTACCTGAGAATTTACCTCGATGTTTAGGGGCGGGCCGATCGGTTCAAGTGGATCCAACGTCTTGGGATATTTTGCCGATTTTCAAGTGGCTAGCTGAGGTTGGGAGCGTCGATTCAGAAGCGATGTTCAATACCTTTAATATGGGGATTGGAATGGTAGTGATTGTGTCGCCGGATGATGTAACTTCAACGATCGACTTTTTTCAAGAGCAAAAATTGCCGACCTATCGAATTGGCGAAATTATTCAGGGGAATGGTGAAGTGCTGGGACTTTACAAATCAGGTGATTAATCAAGTATTAGTCAGGGACTAGTCAAACTAGCTATAAAACTGACTATGAAGATCAGCAAGCGATAAACACTAAACGAGGATAAATCACAATACCGTGATCAAAACAAATCAGTGATCAAAACAAAAAAACAGTTTGGCCAACATTGGCTTAGAAGTGAAAAAGCGCTTGCTAAAATCGTATTAGCGGCAGAATTGCAAGCAGGCGATCGGGTCTTGGAAATTGGTCCAGGCACTGGAATTCTAACTCGTCCTTTACTGGATGGGGCCGATGCTGTGATTGGAGTTGAGGTCGATCGGAACCTATGCGAGCGACTGACGAAATCGTTGGGGAAAGTCGAAAAATTTCTGCTCCTTCAGGGCGACTTTTTAACGATGGATTTGCCTAGTATGCTGGAATCACTACCCGTATTTAGGAACCCTAGAAAAGTCGTCGCAAATATTCCTTACAACATTACCGGACCAATTCTCGAAAAGCTTCTGGGCACTATTTCAAATCCAAACCCAAATCCCTTTGATTCAATTGTTTTATTAGTTCAAAAGGAAGTAGCCCTACGACTTTGTGCCAAGGCTAATAACTCGAATTATGGTGCATTGTCCATTCGAGTTCAATATATGGCTGATTGTGAATTCTTATTTGATGTTCCGGCTAAGTCGTTCGTGCCAGCCCCCAAGGTTGATTCGGCGGTGATTCGGATTAAACCAAGACCCATTCCAATTCCAGCTCAAGATCCATTGTATTTAGAACGGATCTTGAAAATGGGGTTCTCTAGCCGACGTAAAATGATGCGAAATAATCTGAAAAGCATTATTAATACGGAAGAACTAAGCCAGTTACTTGAAACATTAGGCGAAAGCGGGCAATCACGGGCTGAACAGTTGAGTTTGTCGCAGTGGGTTGCATTGAGCGATCGGTTGAAAGCCTATATCCTAGAGCATCCCCAATCTGAGCAAACTTTAACGGATTCAATTTCAGAAATGGAGGAAATATCAGAAGATTTGGACTAAAGTATAGAATATCAACACATTTTGTCGTCACGACGTCTTGAGTCCAGACCACTGGCATCGTATGCTTAAGCGTTGGTATTTTATTTCACTAGAGGCGACGACCCTAATATGCCCCATCCTGATCACCCTGCATCTCCTCAAAACCAGCCCAATGAATGGCTAACTGATAGCAATGGCGAACTTGCATTATCGATTCGGTTCAAGGGCGATCGTCTTTTTCAAGAACAGTCGCCGTATCAAACCGTTGAAGTATTTGATACCCACAGCTGCGGGAAAATGCTGACGATTGATAGCATGGTGATGTGTACCGAATGGGACGAAGCGGCCTATCACGAAATGATCACTCATGTGCCGATGTTGACCCATCCAGGAATTAAGGATGTATTAGTTATTGGCGCGGGGGACGGTGGAACAATTCGGGAATTGATGCGCCATTCCAGCGTTGAAAAAGTAGTGATGGTCGAAATTGATGAGGCAGTTGTGCGGGCCTCTAAATTGTTTTTACCGACCATCTCATCAGCGTTTGATAATCCTAAGTTGACCCTATTGATTGATGATGGAATTAAATTTGTGAGTGATGCGGCGGATGCATCCTACGATTTAGTGATTATTGATTCATCAGATCCTGTCGGTCCTTCGGAAGGATTATTTACAAAATCATTCTACGAAGATGTTCATCGAATTCTTCGTCCCGGCGGCGTTATTACCGTTCAAAGTGAATCGCCATCATTCAATCCCAAAGCCTTTACTGAACTGAATCCCTGTTTAAAAGCAGTGTTCGGTGAAGATCAAGTGCATTGTTACTTAGTCTTCATTCCTACCTACCCGACGGGATTGTGGAGTTTGACCTATTGTTCTAAAAATGGTCCCCATCCATTGAAACAATTTGATGCCGCTAAGTCTGCGGCATTCGCAAAAGAGCATGGATTGCGTTATTACAATGAAGATGTTCATACTGCTGCGTTTAGTTTGCCAACATACATTCGCAACATGATTAATCAATAAAGATAAATTAGGAATAATTTATCTATTCATAGAGGTTTTATGACAAGTCAATTAAATAATTACGATCCTAATGGGATTGGGCAAGTGAATGGAAACCTCTATGGATTGCCATTTAATTATGATTCTGCAAACCTAATTGTGTTTGGAGTGCCTTGGGAGGTCACGGTTTCCTATAGAGCCGGAACAGCTCAAGGTCCCGCGCAGGTTTTAGCGGCTTCTCCGCAATTGGATCTGTTTGATTTTGACAATCCTGAGGGCTGGAAGCAAGGCATTTTTATGGCGGAAATTTCCCAAGATATTCTAGATAAAAATGTTTATTACCGATCGCAAGCGGCGCAAGTTATTGAACGATTAGAACAGGGAAGAACGCTGAGTGAACTGCCTGATTTAACTCAGGTTTTAGCGGAGATCAATCAAGTTTGTGAAAGTGTAAATGTTTGGTTACATAACTGTACTCGTGCAGCCTTGGAATTAGGTAAACGGGTGGCAGTCATTGGCGGCGATCATAGTGCTCCGTTGGGTTGTTTTCGAGCGTTGGCTGAACAGTATGATGATTTTGGCATTTTACATATTGATGCCCATGCTGATTTACGAAATGGATACGAGGGATTCAAGTACTCCCATGCGTCCATTATGTTCAATGCCTTAGAAATTCCCCAAATCACCAAACTGGTTCAAGTCGGACTGCGGGATATTTGCCAAGATGAGGTGAATTTGATTAATAGCAGTAACGATCGGGTCATTGCTCATTATGATTCAGCGCTCCAGCAACAATTGTATTCAGGAAAATCTTGGATTGAAATTTGTCGTGAAATCATTGCACCCTTGCCCAAAAATGTTCATATTAGTTTTGACATAGATGGCCTTGATCCGAAGCTTTGTCCTAATACTGGAACTCCCGTCCCCGGTGGATTAGAACTAGAGCAAACTTATTGTTTGTTTAGAGAATTGGTGAAAAGTGGGCGCAAAATCATTGGCTATGATCTGTGTGAAGTGGGGAATGCAGAATGGGATGGAAATGTGGGTGCAAGAGTTGTTTATAAACTGGCGAATTTGATGGATAAGTCTTGGAAATAGAAAATTTTTGGTCTTTCTACATCTCCCATAGTAGCTCTCCACATTTAGTGTTCGTATTTGGGGAGAGTGATCAATATTTACTTCATCCGTGATGAATTGACATCGACCGTATTTTGTTCCCCATCATCCGAATTATCGCCCGATCGCCCTGATCTTTTCGCCTTCATTTTTTCAGTGAGAATAGCCGCTACTTCCGTCACTAAAAGTGTTGCTACTAAACCATCATCAATCAGTCCAATTGGAAAGGTAAACAACTCTGGCAACAGGTCAACCGGGCTAATAATATAAGCAACGGACGCAAGAATGACAATCCAACGATATTTAGAATCGCGAATCAATTTTCGGTATTGATCGTAAATGACGTTCTTCATATATGCCCTTATTCTTAATGATCGGTCCTCCTATGGTATGTGAATCACTAAACTTTAAAGGACGGTTAAAGTTATTTCGTTACTATCAAAAAACGATCGCCCTAAATCCTCTTTACTAGAGGGCTAGAGGAATCGAGGCACTAATTTGCATCACATTATTATTTTTTCGCCGGTCTTGGGATGGCTTGGGCCGTGGGGCTGGGCAGAACGCCGGGAGTTACGCCTTTTTTTAATAGCACAATGGCATCGTAACGAATGGTCCGATCGCTAGTGTTGCTCGTGGTAATACCGATCGACCGAATGGCTTCGGTCCATAGTAAATTGCTTAAGGGCGATCGTAATAATGGCAGATCTTTATAGGTCGCAGCCTTTTCAAGATCAATAAAAATCTCCCCACTTTTCGCCGCCTTCTCATCTATAACCTGTTTGAACATCGGTTGATTCGTTAATGGATTAGCCGGACGCGGTACAAACGTTGTCGCAACAGGGCCACCTAAGGTCAGAAACGCAATATTGTTGTCTAACCAGCCTCGCGTGACACTGGTTTCGCCATTGGGCATTTTCCACAGAACAACATCTTGATTCGCGACTTTGTTAGGTTCGATTTTGAAATTATATTTACGGGCCATCGTCTCATCAAGCTGGGTCAATGCTTTTTCCGCCGCCCGCCGATCGCTAGCCTGCACCATCATCGTGACACCCACCGGATTAAGCGGTGAACTGCCCGACGGCACAGGAAGTAGGGCTAAGGAAAACTCACCATCCATCCAATTCGCGAAGTCCTGCTCCAAATCCATGCCAATTGCGCCCCGAATTTCCTGTTTAAAACTGGTAGGGTCTAAAAGTTTAATTGAATTTGTGGCGTAGTCCCGGCTGTAATCGGTCCAGAATTGCTTAAAGCTTCCACCCGCTAGAGTCATGATCGAATCCGCCGGAAGCCGGGTCGCCATGGTTTTAGCATTATTATCCGTGGAGAATTTGATTTGACTGTCGGGCTTGAGCCAAAGGATGCTCTTGAACTGAATACCATCGTTTTGCAGCGTGGTGGTCATGGCCCAGCCTTGGGTTAGCATGTCTTTTTTTGGATTGGGTCGCATCAGCCGTCCACCCTGTTGGGACATGGCAGGCAAATTTAGATAAATAGTTGAAAAGCTGGGTCCAGTTTGGATTTGGCCAAGGGCATTGCTGTATCCCGGTAAGGCGGCGATCGCTTTACTGCCTTTGTAGGTTTCGATCGCCTGTTCGATGGCCCTCGGACTATTCGCAACCACGACTAATTTTCCATCCAAAACTGCGATCGCCAGCGCTTTATTCGCTTTCCCGACTTGGCTCTCCTGGATTTCCACATCTTTATAAATTCGTTGAGTCCATTTCTGCCCGTCCCGAGATTTACCTAAGACTTCCTTTGCCTTTGTGCCATCCTGAATCGGTAACACCAACAGCGCGGGCTGAGGATTAGCCGGACGAACAGATGCTCCGTCTGCCGGAGGCTCGGTTTCAGCTTGAGGAGAAAGCAATGCAAAACTCGCTTCACGACCCACCCAAGGCTGAATGTCGCGTTGATAATCTAAACCATTGTCAAATAAAAAACGATCGCGCAATTGGGCAATGTTCTGATCCAAAAATGCCTGACTTTTTTGAGTCCCAAAGGCACGTAATTGCTGCCACTGCTCGGGTTCTGTGGTTGTAGATACCACCATCAAGGCATCCTCAGGAATCACATTTGATCCCGTCGGGAGCGTTCCCGGTGCAAAATCCGATCGGGTGAGTGCCCAGAATGCGATGCTGCCTGCCGCAATGAGCGTGACGGTCCCACCGATTGGCAGGAGCATGGAAGAAGCTTTCAGTTTTTTCAACAAAGTTTGCGCGTTCATTACAGGGGGAGAATGGATCGAGCCAATTTAGACACAATTTACAGAGGTTTACTTACCAAGGTTAGCCTTTGGGATTCAGACCTATTTCATCAACATTAGCGGCTAGTGTACCAAATTCTGGGAAAGTCCGATCGTCTGATCCCCAAGTCTAAAATAGGCGATTCATGGCATTTAGACTACTAGCTTTCACAGGATCGAGTCATCAATTAATCATCAACCTCCCGAACGAACCATGCATAAAATTAATGAATTAAACTTGACGTAACGTTTTGAATCAGGCTTGCTACAAAGCTTTGTAATAGATATTACGCCAGCTAAAAATTAAATAGAATGATTGAATTTAGTATGATCCCCTACATTATTTGTCAGAAACACCTCAGCAATCGAATGAAAACATTACGAATTCAAGGTCCATCCTAAGACGTACTGTAGCCTGAGTCTCAGGATGGATTAATACTTCACCGATCGGAATAAATACGGGAAATTAGTCCCTTTTTAGGAGTCACCACTCATGACCATTCGAGTAGCGATTAATGGATTTGGCCGGATTGGCCGCTTAGTTTTCCGGGCTGGATTACAGCATCCTGAAATAGAATTTGTCGGAATTAACGATCTTGTGCCGCCGGATAACCTGGCCTATTTGCTCAAATACGACTCCACCCATGGGACATATACCGGACATTTAAAAGCTACGGAAAATGGGATTCAAATGGGCGACCATTTCGTCCCTTGTAGCGCTATTCGTAATCCCGAAGAACTCCCTTGGGATAAATTGAACGCGGATTATGTGGTGGAGGCAACGGGATTGTTCACAGACTTTGAAACCGCTGCAAAACACCTCAAAGCCGGAGCAAAGCGGGTGATTATCTCCGCACCTACAAAGGATCCAGATCGAGTAAAGACCTTGCTCATGGGCGTAAATCACACGGATTATGATCCTGCGACCCATACGGTTGTTTCTAATGCAAGCTGCACTACCAACTGCCTCGCCCCGATCGTAAAAGTAATCAATGATAAATTTGGCTTAACTGAAGGACTGATGACCACGGTCCATGCCCTGACCTCGACTCAGCCCACAGTGGATGGACCAAGTAGCAAAGATTGGCGCGGTGGACGAGGAGCAGGTCAAAATATTATTCCATCTTCCACGGGAGCGGCTAAAGCGGTGGGCCTTGTGCTTCCAGAACTCAAAGGCAAACTAACGGGCATGGCGTTCCGGGTTCCAACACCTGATGTTTCGGTGGTGGATTTGACCTTCAAAACTGAAAAAGCTACCAGCTATGCAGAGATTTGTTCAGCATTGAAAGCCGCATCTACCAACGGACTATCGGGTATTTTGGATTACACAGACGAGCAAGTTGTATCTACAGATTTCCGAGGCAATCCCCATTCCAGCATTTTGGATGTGGGCGCAGGGATGGAGCTGAACGATCGGTTTTTCAAGGTTGTGGCTTGGTATGACAACGAGTGGGGCTACTCGAATCGCGTGGTTGACTTGATTTTGCACATGGCTAAATGTGATGGCTTAGTTAAGGCTTGATTAAGGCGTAGGTACGGCGTAGATCTGGTTTTGGGAAGGTTTAGACCCGATCGCTGAGATGAGTTTTCTTGCTGTTGGGAACTGACCTGACCAAAATTCCAGATAAAAATTACGAGAATATTGGATAATTTGGGAGGTCTTTTTCTCCTGCACCCCATGCTTAGCTTTATTCGTAAAATTCGTTGGGCTGTCGTATTTTTATCCATCGGCGTAACGATCGCCTTTATTGGGGGCTGTTATGCCCTGAAAAATACGACGCTTCCTTCCACTGTGGCACTACTGATTGGTGTGCCTATGAGTGTGGTGGGATTGGGGTTGAAGGGGACTGAATTGCCACCCGTCCCGATCGTGGTTCCGGCCCCTGAAGTGGAAGCCGTTCGCAGTAAAGCCACGGAAACGCAAAATCAAATTATTTTAGATGTGACTCGATATCAGTACGGAATGTCCGTTCATTTGGAACCTGTGCTAGAGAAACTGGGTTTAGAGTCTGAAGAAGATAATGAACATCCAACCTTGCTGAGTTTAGAAGAAGCAGCGATCGACGATAACTATGCTTTGATTTTGACCTTTGGCTCGTTGGAAATTCCTAATGAAGTATGGCAAGCAAAAGAAGAACAAATGACCAAGTTCTTTGGTCCCGGTGTAAAAGTGACGACTAAAGAAGTTGTGAAAAACAAGAAATTTGAGGTGACGATCGTAACGGTTTAGTCTTCTCCTTTTGGGATTTTAAGATTTTGTTGGCGAATCGATGGTCTCCGACCGACCACAGGTCATCGCTTCGTTTTACACCCTAGGACTTCAATCCCAGATGGACGATCGGAGAAATAACAGCACTTTAGTTTCTATTCCGAATTTCGATCGAAGGCTGATTTAATGATTGTTCTAATGCTGCTAAGGTATTATCCAATGTGGGTACCGGAAGATTCTTAATTTCCCAAGCTTTCAACACGATCATATATTCATAAAATGCTTGTAACGTACACCAGGTAAAGCCTGCGCGCCCATCCCAAATGCCGCCTAATACAAAATACATATAAAACCAACGCAACACAGGCCGAAATGGAACGCGTTGGGATAAATCTTTTAAGGCGTGACGACGATCGATTTCGCTTTTTCCCAATACTAAATTACGCCAATTCACTCGACCATTTTGTAATTGCTTTACCGTCTCTTTCGCTTCATTAGTAGAGTAAGTATTGTGCTTATCAAACCACCGCTCAAAGCCTTTGCCCTGGGTAAAGTGTGGGTAGGTTGCTTTAAGATAACCTGTCGTACATTCGCATTCTTCGCGTTCAGTATGACCATAGTCACTAAACCAAACTTTTTTCTTATCAAAAAGCCGCATTTGATAACGCGGATATTGCGTACTATGTTTAATCCAGGTTCCCATAAACATCACGCGTTCTGCTGCAAAGTATCCACCATGTTCAGGATTGGCCACCGTCTCACAACATTCACTCAACAACTCCGGAGTCATTCGTTCATCGGCTTCTAAAATATAGGCCCATTCATAACGGGTTTCCACTGCGCGAATCATCCAAGTGCGTTGTAATCCGTGGCTTTCAAATTTGTGGGAAATCACCCGTACGGGATAAATTGAGCTATATCTGCTGGCAATCTCACAGGTCCGATCGCGGCTCAATGAATCAATTACTACAATGTCTAAAGTATTAGTATCAATTTTCGATTGGCGAGCAGAGTGAATTACCGATTCAATGCAGGGGGCAATATCGAGTTCTTCATTAAAAGTCAGAATATAGATTGAGAAACTCATAGAATCTAGGGTTAAAGGAGTGCAGAAAAATGATCAAAAAAAGAGTCTAGATAGGGTTTATAGTTCCCCAATCTAGACTTATTTATTCAAATCGATCAAATTAAAATCCGACCGATTAACCTTTAGTTCCGCCATGGGGCTGACGAACGTATCGTTTATTCCTAGCGTCTACTAAAAACACCCATTTCAGCCAATCCTAACCAAGAGATCAAACTGAATGCGATTGCGTAGAGTAAACTGCCCAAACCAGTTCTCAGACGAGCCTTCATCGCTTCACTGCGTGCCCCATCTTCAGTCTTCTTAGCGCTTTCACGGAGCTTCAGTAACTCTTGATCGGTGGCATCTTTAGCCATGACCTGTAAGTAGTTGGGGTCATCCTTTAATTTTTGAAGATCCTGCTGAGATTTTTGGAGAAACTCTAGCTCTTTCCCTTCAACTTTCTTCCCATTCATCTGACCACTTGCGAGCACATCATTAATTTGTTTTAACTCAGCTTCTAGCTTTGTCTTATCTTTGACTTGTTCTTGCAACTGCATCAAACGCTGTTGGACTTGAGCGGAAATTTGCTGCTCTTGTTGTTTTGCCTGTTGGGCTAGACGATCGATTCCTGTGGTTTCAAGCTGTGTGCTCTTAACAAAGTATGCCGGACCTGCAATCAGAAATCCCAACCCCAACAGTCCCGAAAGCACAATGGCAAAAAAGCGCCCCGTCAAAAATGGATTACGCCCTTCCGCTCGAAGAGATCCCGTTTCCAAGAAACTGGACATGTAAATGAAGCCTATTCCAATCAGCGGTATCATTCCCCGATCGAACAGTTGAGGCACGGTGGTAAAGACCCACTGATCGTCCTGCCATTGCAGTGGAATCAAAAACGTCAGGTAAATAATAATCGTGGATACCAATAAGGTATAGCCAATGACTTTGAGGACAAACGGGGCTGACAGGGCTGAGGTGGTTGATTTCATGGGGACTATTCTGAAAATAAATAAAAGTTCAGTTACGAAGCAAGACCGTTAATCGAAAAGCTCTAGCAATTGCTCTAGTTATTAACTCTAGTAATATGAGAGCCTAAGATTTTCGGTAAGACTATGTGAGGATACCCCATATTGAAGAAAGAAGTCTCATTTACAAATTCTCCATTCTCTAGTAAGGGCAAAATTGATCCACAGTAGTTCATATGCACTGTTAAATATCCGTTTCAACTTCAAGAAGATGCGTTACATTACACAAATCTCTGCGTCTTTTCTAAGCCTTGCTCCATCGCACCCTACTGCCCATGACTGGAAATCGATTCACATTAAGTTCTATTGCCTTTGGCGTTAGTTTTGGAATTACCTTGGGATTGAGTCAGGGCAATTTTCTAGGAGCGATCGGATCCGGTAGTTTAACTTTTTTATCTAGCCAAATCGGTTGCATCATCGCCTCCCGTCAACCAACTGATTCGGATGATGAGGAACTGGGCTGGCGAATTGAGGAAGTACGCGGCCACATTCGATCGTTACAAAATCGTCGGGCTGCTACGTATGATGAGCTGACTCACCTTTCTCAAGAGCGCGATCGGGTCAGCGCGACGTTGCGGACATTGCAGAGCCAAATGCATCAATTACAATCAAAAAATAATCTAAGTGGCAATCCAAGTAGCAGTCTAAGTAGTCATCTAACTAGTAACCCAAGTCAGCCCGTTTCCCCAAGCTGGAATCTTTTTAAGCCATCGACGCGGCGCACTATGGCTGAAATTCAGTCATCTGAAGCGTTAATCAAAAATTCCGAAGCCCAAATAACAAGTCTCGAACGGGAAGAAGCTGATCTGACCCGATCGCTCTCCGCCACCCTTTCCACTCAAAAGTGGGCCGAAGCTCAACTCAGCAGCACCAACACGGAACTCAATCAGCTCATGGCCCAGGTTGCGGAACAAAAGGCCAACAAAACTCAAATTCTGAACGAGATCACTCAGCTCGAAACCGATCGTAAATCGATTAAAAAAGAACTCGAAACTCTGCAAGCTGATGTTCAGTCCTTAGATCTCTATCGTCATGAACTCAGTCGCCTTGCCAACTCTGCTGAGCCTGTACGAGATCAAGTCTCCGCCGGAACTGCATCATTGCAAACCGCTATTACCCAACTCCAAGACCAAATTGGCTCGTTACACGGTGAACTCGAAACCCTGGAAACTCAAATCCTCGATCGGCGCACCCAAAAGAACACCCTTGATCTCGAACTCGTCACCCTTCGGACTCAAAAAGAAAATATTGAGGCGATTAATCTAGTGAGTTTTGACCCATGGAAAGATGCTGTTGTCGGCAATAACAAAGCTAATGGAAAATCCAACGGCTCAT
>JAYUEU010000283.1:0-4923 GCA_043739065.1 Synechococcales cyanobacterium
GAACAAACTAATATTCCAATTTGGACTCATCGATTGAAGGAACAAAATCATTGCGCCGGGACGTTCGGGAAATTCAAACCGATAGAGTAATTCATTCTTGGCCAAGGGCGATCGTCCACCGACCATATATCGTAAATGTAACTTAGCAAACTCATCATCCGTCAGATCGATCGCTTTAAACTCTCCGTCTTCTATGGCTTCACGAATTACAACCGCATCCTGACGACTTGAAATTTGGACTCCGACAAAGACATGCGCTTCCGATTCACCTGCAACGCGATAATTGAATTCCGTAATATTTCGTTTGCCCAAACATTCACAAAACCGTCGAAAACTACCTCGTTCTTCCGGCACAGTGACGGCAAAAATAGCTTCTCGGCGTTCTCCCAGTTCGGCCCGTTCGGCCACAAACCGCAACCGATCGAAGTTCATATTCGCCCCGCAGGCGATCGCAATCAAAGTCTTCCCCGTAATTCCCGTTTGCTCAACGTAGGCTTTAGCGCCCGCAATGGCCAAAGCACCCGCAGGTTCAAGAATCGATCGCGTATCTTCAAAAACATCTTTAATCGCCGCACAAATCGCATCCGTATCCGCCAGAATGATATCATCCACATATTCTTGACAAAGCCGAAAGGTTTCCACGCCAACTTCTTTAACCGCCACACCATCCGCAAATAAACCCACTTGATTGAGTTTCACGCGATGTCCAGCCTTCAACGATTGTTGCATGGCATTGGAATCAACAGGTTCAACCCCAATGATTTTGATTTCAGGACGCAGGCGTTTGATATAGGCCGCAACGCCAGAAATGAGACCACCACCACCGATCGCAATGAAAATCGCATGAATCGGTTGCCTCGATTGGCGTAGTATTTCCATCCCGATTGTCCCTTGCCCCGCAATCACATCCGGATCATCAAACGGATGAATAAACGTCAAGCCTTTTTCAAGTTCCAATTCCTTTGCATAGGCACAAGCATCATCATAGGAATCGCCATGCAATACAACCTCCGCACCCCGCGCAATCACTGCGTCCACTTTGACTTGCGGTGTGGTCACAGGCATAACGATCGTTGCAGTCGTCCCCAATCGCTGCGCACCTAACGCCACACCTTGAGCATGGTTTCCCGCAGAGGCAGCAATGACACCCTTTGCGAGTTGTTCATCATTCAATTGCGCCATTTTATTGTAGGCACCCCGCAATTTAAACGAAAACACCGATTGCATATCTTCGCGTTTCAAAAGCAGCGTATTGTTCAGGCGCTTAGAGAGATTGGGCGCAACGTCCAGCGGAGTCTCTTGGGCCACGTCATACACACGAGCCGTCAAAATCCGTTCTAAATAATCTGTAACCATGCGGAGATGTGGCATAGGACATTTCTACTTTACCGCTCTAGGGTTCGAGCATGTAAAAATGAAATGTGCTACTCCCTACGGCGGATTTTAAATCTCTAAGATATGTTCATCAATGGTAAGGGCAACCTGATTAAAGAAAAACCTAGGTCCGATCGACTTAATTTTTTCAAGATTCCACTTTATGTTCGTCATTTTATTAAGACATGGTACTTAACACATGAAAACACGATCGATCGTTCAAACCCTAGCTGCTGGTGCTTTCGTTGGCATAACCTTAACCGCTTGTGGACCCAGCAAAGTTACTCAGTGCAACACCTTGTCCACCGAAATCAACAAAGCTTCTGGACTCGGCAAAAAGTTTGAAGCAGTGGGGAAAGAAATGAGTCCCGCAAACGGCATTAAAAACATTGAAGACTTCCACCGGGTCTCGAAAGAAGCCTCAGCTAAAGTGAAAACCCTCGTGGGAGAACTCAACGGTGTCATCACTAGTGTTAAGGCGGCTGATCTGAAAGATGAAAAATTGGTGGGCTACCGCGATCGGGCCGTCACCAACTATTCCACAGCATCCAAATCGTTGACGGAAATTGCTGATATTTTAACTAAGTTTACGAAAGTCGAGGCCAATGAAGCGGGTCAAAAACAAATCAAAGATTCTCTAACGGATTTACAAAAAGCCTCAACAGTTCTGGAAACCGTAGATAAGGACGAGAAGGCTATCTCCAGTGAATTTAATACCTATTGCGATGTAGATAAGAAGTAAAATCCTTATCCTCTTAATTTTTTAGTCTCCATTGAGGAAGATTTAAGAGGATCGGGATCTATAATAAAACCGCTCTTTTCAGAATTTCCCATGAAGCCGATCGATCGTATTATCGTCCCGCTCGATGTATCCACAGAAGCCGCCGCACTGGAATTAATCGATCGGCTCCCCGATGTTACCTTTTGGAAAGTGGGCCTCGAACTCTTCGTCGCCACCGGAGAAAGTCTGCTTCACACCCTCAAACGCAAAGACAAAAAAATCTTTCTCGACCTGAAATTTCACGACATCCCTAACACCGTTGCCGGAGCCTGCGCTTCTGCCGCTCGTTATGGAGTTGATTTACTAACAGTTCACGCGGTCAATGGATCCGTCGGATTACGCCTTGCTCAAGATGCTGCCCAAGATGCCGCTGCGATCGCTGGACTCATGCCGCCCAACATCATCGCCGTCACATTGCTCACCAGCATCAGCGAAACTACTCTGACCCAAGAACTCCACAGCACTCTGGACGTCGCAGACTACACCGTTGCTATGGCTAAACTGGCCCAACACAGTGGCTTATCGGGAATTGTTTGTTCTCCCCAAGAAGCCAAGAAATTACGATCGGTCTGCGGCGAAGATTTTCTACTCATCTGTCCCGGCGTACGTCCTATCGGTTCGGACAAAGGCGATCAACAGCGAACCATGACCCCCAAGGACGCGATCGAAGCCGGAGCCAATTATCTCGTCATTGGTCGTCCCATCACCGCCGCTCACGATCCCGCCGCCGCTTTCGAGAAGATTGTGAATGATTTAAGCTAGATATAAATAGATTGCTTGCCTATTACAAACCCAACGACTAATCTCCCTCATGCGTCCTTAAACCCCATGATTTTTACGGATCTGCCCCCCGTCCCCATCAGCATCTCCAACAAACAAACCTGCCCCACCACGATCGAATCCCTGGCCAAACGTTTAGTCCGGGATTTACCTAGCTATGCAAATCGTGCAGCCCTAAAAAATGGCACTCGATTCCAAGTTCCAGGAATGAGCCAAGTCATTGTCGCCAGTCAACCCAACCTAGAACCTCTAGAATTACCGGGCCAACAAGTCTCAGATCCCAACCTCCATCAACTCTTCATCACCACTTTAGAACGCCAAACCTTCAATCAAAAGACCAATACATTTCAGCAATACCATTGGCTTTTTCTCGTCCAAACCCCTGAAGGCTGGAAACTGTCCCAAAGCTTCAGCCGCTTCAGTCCATACCCGCTAGTTAGCCGAATTACTCCACCTCGCGAAAGCAGCCAAGGCATAACAGCCCAAGCAATCAAAACCTGGCTGCGTGATTGTCAAGCTGGTGTGATTCGACAATAAATTTGTCCGCTGAAAATCTGTCCGCTAATCTTTATTCATCAACAAATGTGTTGAATATATGATTCCTGAAGTACGATCGATGGCATCTAATGACCGCTGGGAATGAATCATGGCACGACTGAACGATCGGCAACTCAGAATATTACGGGTTATCGATGAAGGCAACATTACGGGTGAAGACATCGTTAAAGCCCTTGATTCCTCCATGCAAATGACCAGTTACTACCTCAATACTATGGCCGATGATGGCTATCTGAAAGTTGCCCGAGTTTACGATAACGAAACCCGAGAATTCCTAGTTGTGCGCGCTTATCTAACGGATCAAGGTAAAGCATCTCTCGAAAGTGCGGGTATAAAAACCAGTGACACGATCGTTACTAGTCCGACCGAATCATCCTCTACTACCACTCAAATTCAATCTATAGACTATGCCCGTATTGCTCAATCGATCGCCCAGATCACTACCCAAATCAATCTAATTCCTGAAACCCGTCGAGAACTCATCGAAGTTTATCTAGAAGATTTGCAAAACGAATGTAATATCGCTTATCGTCGCAAACTAATTCGTCTAAAAGCTTATTTTCTGGCAATCATAACCATACTGTCACCCATTCTTAAACAAGGCGGAGAACCCTTTCGTCAACCACTTGAAACGATCGCATCCCAGCTCCAACTCCCCATTCAGCTTCCCGAAAAAATGCCCGAAAAAACGCTTTAAGCACATACTCCAAGCCCAGCCTCTAAGCCCAGCCTTTTAATCGATAGACCAAAATTCCAAGATATTCTTTAATCGCTCGATTGGTATCGCGTAAATTCTCAGCATCGGGAAATGTGCTAAGTAAAAAGTCTTGTGGTCCATTAATTCGCGATTCAACATCAGTGCGGGTATAGTCCGTTGGGGCGGCTGTGGGCTGCATTCCTAGCTTCCGAAAAATCATCATCGATCGGGGCATATGAGCGGCGGATGTTACTAAGAAAAAACGCTCAATCTTACGATCGCTTAGAATCGTTTGCACATTGATCGCATTCTCATAGGTATTCAGCGCATTGGGTTCAAGCACGATCGCAGATTCTGGTACGCCCATCGTTTGCAGAAGTTCCGACATATCCGACGCTTCCGAATCTCCCGGACCACGCCAAGCAATCCGGCCTCCGGTGGGGATAATCAAGGGCGCTCTGCCTTCTCTATAAAGCTTCGCGGAATGCAGCACCCGATCGCCTTCATCGCTAATATGAATCCAAGGACGTGGAGCAAGTTGAGATCCAGTCGCACCACCCAAAAGCACAATCGCCTGTAAAGGTTCAGCATTGATCGGAAAAACAGGCGGAAGATATTGCTGCTCCAACGATCGAACCAATCCTGTACTGAACCAACCACTACTACTAACGAGTAAAATCACCAACGCTAATCCCATAGGAAGCAACGCCCGCCTCGATCGTCGTTTAAGAAT